>CAJFUS010000111.1 GCA_904420235.1 Candidatus Neoanaerotignum tabaqchaliae | reverse complement strand
TACAATTAACTCTATACTTTAAAATAATAACAGCATAGCTTTATAAACAAATTTTTATATTTAATTTCAGTATTAATTGACATTATCGGCATTATAAAGTCATTTCTGTTCAAGAATTTTTAAACCTTCTGCCATTAGTTTGTCTTTTTGCTTGAAAATACTCCTCTGTCATTATAAAATAAGCCCATAGTCAAATAAAGGAGTGATATTATGAAAATAAGCGTAGACGAAAAATTCCCGTCCTATTTCAAGCCCCTTTATGATGAGGAATTCAACCTATTTTCCCATTTAGAGGTAGCCTCATCAATACCTCAGGCGCTTTTTGCCATAACAACATATAAAGAGAACGGCATGCCCAACGTCTGCTTTCACTCTTGGAGCTGCTTTCATGGTGACAAAACAGCGTTTTTTGCCGTAATGGGCAATCTTTATCAGCATACCCATACATTCGCAAATATAAAAAGAGAAAAATGCTTCGGCATAAATTTTCTTTCTATTAAATATTATGATAAACTTGTTGACACAATAAATAAAAACCAGTTTGAGGCCGATGAATTTGAGATTGGCGGTTTTACTATTGAAAAGGCCGCTAAAATAAACGCGCCTTTAATTTCAGAAAGCTTTATGAATATGGAGTGCACACTTGATGATATCCGCGATTTAAGCGGGGCCGGAATTACGGCAATGATAACGGGTCGTGTAAGGCGCGTTGCCGTTGATGAGAGTTACGCGTCCGGATATAAACGCCACAACGGCGAGGAAGGATATATGCTGCTTGTCCCATCACCTCAAAATCTTATAACAGGTCAGCCGAACCTTTCAGCCATAGCAGTACTTGACATAAAAAAATTTGACTGATAAAATTAAACTTATTACAGGTGATTATAAATGCAGAAATCAACTTTAACAGGAAATTTTTTCGCTCTTATGCTTATAATAAGCATGTTTGCCTTTAATTTTTACTTCCCGCCCATACAAAAAATACTGCCGCAAAACACAATAGTTATACTTATAGCAGGAAGACTTATAATGTTTGGAATTCCTATGGCAGTTTTTTTCACCGTTACAAAGAAACCGGCAAAAAACGTGTTTTTTTTGAATTATATATCGCCTGTCAACATAATATTGATATTCCTTATCTCCATAATAATACAGCCTATACTTATGACAGTTTCGGCATTATCGTCGTTTTTTGTTCCCAACGCTGCCGCGTCATATTTAGAAGAAATGAATTCTCTGCCAAGCACCGCGGCCCTTTTTATAACATCGGTGCTTCCAGCTTTTCTTGAGGAATTATATTTCAGAGGAATAATTTTATCAAACTATACCTGTGTTTCTCAAACAAAAGCCTGCCTTTTTGTGGGACTTTTGTTTGGTATGGCGCATCTTAATGGTCAGCAGTTTTTTTATGCTTTTTTAATGGGAACAATATTTTGCTACTTTGTTATTCGCACAGGCTCAATATTTTCGTCAATATTGTCGCACCTTGTTATTAACGGCTCTCAAACTATTCTTTCCGCTATGGTTATGAGGTCAGCGCCTCAAGTAAGCCAATCGGCCGAAGCAGTTTCCCAAAGCCTTCAAAGTTTTATGCCTCTTATGTATTTCGCACTTTTAACACTTATTCCTTTGGCGGCGTTAATATATATTTTTGACGTTATTAACAGAAATCCTCAAAAATTTCACATACAAAACACAAAAATAACATTTGTTGAGACATTTCCTAAGCAAAAGGTTATTAATTGGCCCTTCGTTACATTTGCAGTTATATTTTTATATTATATATTTATTTAGTGCCAAATAAAGTCACCAAAGGCCCCGCGTGCAAACGGGGCCTTTATTTTATACCTTCCTCATTATAAGTATTTTTTCTCCCTGATTTATTAAGTCCTCACTTTCAATATTATTAAGTGACATAATATCCTCTTTTACAGCGCAGTATCTTTTTGCTATATCCCAAAGAGTATCTTCCTTTTGAACAACATATATAACCGCTGCCGGCGGCGAGCAGCTTTCAGAGCTGCTGTCGTCCTTAATACCGCTTACGGCGCTTTTTTCCTCAAGGCGAACAATGTCAGCTTCTATTATAATATTAGCCGTAATCTCTACTTCTCTGCTGTTCATTATATTAAATGTTATTCCGTCAAGACTTATGTCACAAGCTATATTGTCGCCTTCAACGGCACCGGCCATTTCAATCTCCTGATGAAAAGGAACGTACGCTTTAAACGAATAGACTGGCTTAGCGTCGTCCTCGGCTACATAAAGCACGGTAACCTCGGCCACTCCTTCCGCAGCAGCGTATCCGTTGCCGGCGTATGCGCTTTGTGATGTAACATTTCCAGAAACATTTATAACCTGCAATATATCTGTTCCGGCGGTCTGGCTTCCGGTTCCCTTAACGGCTACCCTCGCCTTATTATGACCTATAAACACAGGCAGTGTTATGTTGTTTTTCTCAAGAACACAAGGATACTGAAGGCAGTAAGCGTCGCTTACATATGTGGCCTTCTCATCCTCAAATATATCCGTAACAGCCGAGAAAACAGCGTCTATATCGACAATTCTGTTTTCTCCAGAGCTGTCTTGGAACACTCCGGTTTTAAACTCCGTAACCACAATATCACTGTAGGCTTTCATATCCTCTGTAACATCGTCATTGTCTACAGTATAATCAAACGGGACATCAAATTTGGCACTGTCAAGGCCGCCCTCAGAAGTTATATATAAAATCTCGGCGTTAAGCACTCCAGTTATTCTGTATCCCCCATGCATGGCCTTAGTGTCAACATCGCTTACCCTATATGTCTCAAATATAACCTCGTCAGCCGCCGGTTTTGCTGCCGGAACTGACAAAGTTTCATGTATATCAAATACTGTTTTGTTTTGAAGTACATGATTCCTTACAATTTTGCTTTCCGTAAGGCATTGAAGGCCGTTTTTATCCTCTGGCGGTATTATTGACTCTGCCGTTGACATGCTGTATTTTTGTATAACTATTGTAACAACGGCTCTTATAGCCACTTTTCTCTCGTTAACCCGCCTAAATTCACAATGTTCTGTAAAGGCCGATATTTTAACGCAGTCGTCCTTTAAAATGCCTTCAAAGTTCATAAAGTCCTCAAAATTAAATATTGTCGAGGCTCCGGAAACGGGGTTTTCCTCGTCCTTTGATATGTAAATTATGCCCGATGACAAAACTCCCTTAAAGCTCACCCTTCCGTCAGTAACATTTCCAGCCGTAACCGACGGTTCCGCCCTCTCGGATATTATCTCTTTTATGTCTGGACGTGTGTCGGATATAATCATCTCACCCTCAACGGGAATCTGCATGGTGTTTTTGTTTGACCTGTATTGTGTTTTAAGAAGCTTTTTATTTATATCCATTTTTAATTAACCCTCCCTGTGCGTACCGCTTCTATGAAAAGTATATTTATATAAAACAGGGATATGCCATACAAAAAAAACGCCTTTGCGCTAAAAAGCGCGTCGGCGTTTAAAAATCAAACTGTTAAGTTAGTTTTTCCTCATAAGCGTTGAAGCAAGATTAAACTTGTCGTGAATGGCCACTATGGCGCTCTCAACATCATTTTCACCAACAACAACGCTTATTTTTATCTCAGATGTTGAAATCATTTTTATATTAACTCCAGCGTCATACAGAGCCTCAAACATAAGGCTGGCAACGCCCGGGTGGGTAGCCATTCCGGCGCCTACTATTGATACTTTGGCAACCTTATCCTCAAAAGTTATGTCTTTAGCTGATATAGCCTCGCGATGAGCCTCAAGTATCTTTATTGTCTCGTCTTTATCAGACTCGGCCACCGTAAATGATATATCGGCCATATTGTTGGCTCCATTTGACTGAACGATTATGTCTACGGATATATTGTGCTTTTCAAGTATTGAGAATATCTCAAAAGCTCTTCCAGGTTTATTGTTTATTCCTCTTATTGTTATTATAACCTGCTCTTTTTCGGATGTAACTCCGCTTATAAGCATTCTTTCCACTTTAGAATCCTCCTTAACAACTGTCCCCTTATCTCTTGTAAGGCTTGAACGCACCACAAGCTCAACATTATATTTCTGCGCAACCTCAACGGAACGGGTGTGCAGAACTTTAGCTCCAAGAGAAGCCAGCTCCGCCATTTCGCTATAACCTATTTCATCAAGCTTTCTGGCATTTTTAACAATCCTTGGGTCTGCTGTGTAAACCCCGTCAACATCGGTGTAAATCTCGCAAAGGTCAGCCCTTAAAGCCGCGGCTATAGCCACAGCCGACGTATCAGAACCGCCTCTTCCAAGAGTAGTTACATCGTCAAATTTGTTTATGCCCTGAAATCCCGTTACAATAACTATTTTCTTGTTTTCTAACTCGCTAAGTATTCTTTCTTTAGCTATTGACTTAATTTTGGCATTTGAGTATACAGATGTTGTGGCTATGCCAACCTGAGCTGCATTAAGTGATATGGCATTATAGCCCATTTTTTGAAGAGCCATGGCCATAAGAGCCACCGATTGTTGCTCACCTGTTGAAAGCAGCATATCCATCTCCCTTTTTGACGGGTTCGGATTAATTTCGTGAGCTTTCTCTATAAGCTCGTCAGTTGTGTCGCCTTGAGCCGAAAGTATAACAACAACACTATTGCCGTTGTCGTATGTTTCGGCAATTCTTCCGGCTACATTAAAAATCCTTTCGGCATTGGCCACCGAGCTTCCGCCGAATTTTTGAACTACTAACAAGTTACTTCCTCCTGTCATATAAATTACCCTTCAACTATTCTCGCTCCTAAAAGGTCCGGCTTAAGTATCTCCAGCTCCCAATGATGGTCTTTTATTGAAGAAAGGTAGTTATCCATATTTTTTTTGAAATCATCGGCCATATCATCTGTTATAACACTAACAAGTGTAGGGCCCGCGCCGCTTAAATATGAACCTTTAGAGCCAAATTTATCAGCGGCCTTAAATATACCGTCCATTCCTGGAACAAGCTGCATTCTATATGGTTGATGAAGCCTATCGTCCATAGCCATTTTAAGATTGTCTATATTTCCTGTAATCATTGAGGCAACCAAAAGAGCCGCCCTTGATGAGTTAAATATGGCGTCTTTTCTTAATACGGTTCTTGGAAGTATATCTCTTGATTTTTCTGTTGGAACGGGAAAATCTGGAACCATAACGGCAAAAGTAAGATTTGACGGTATATTAACCTTTACATGCCTCATTTCTGTTTGATTAAGGGCGCCAACAACCATTCCGCCAAGAAGAGCAGGATTTGAGTTATCCGGATGTCCTTCTATTTGCGCTGCTATCTGTGAAAGGTCGTCTGTGCTGTAATGACAGCCTGAAAGGTCGTTAGCCGCTATTAATCCAGCAACTATGCAGGCTGCCGAGCTTCCAAGGCCCCTTGTGTGAGGTATATAGTCCTCCTGTATAAGCCTTACGCCGGGCATAGGCTTTCCAACCATGTCAAAAAAGTCCTTCATGGTTTTGTATATAAGGTTATTTTCGTCTGTAGGAACCTTAAGCCCCTGTTTTCTGTTTATAAGTATCTGTATGCCTTCCTCTATCTCAACATACCACAAATGGTTATATTTTTGAAAGGCTATACCTACGCTGTCAAAGCCCGAACCCATATTGGCCGATGTGGCCGGAACAATTATATGCTTCATTATTATTCCTCCATCCGAATCATGTTAATTATTTTTTCAACTCCGGAACACTGGCCAAGGCTTGACAATTTATCGCTCATTGTGCTTTCTGTCTCAACTCCGGAAACAAAGCCTATCTCATTTTCAAATCCGGCGTCTATAAAAGCTACCTTGCCGAATATATGGTCTATGCTCTTTTCGGCTTCCACTTTGTTGTTTATAAGAACACGCACAAAGCCCCTTATGGATGCCATATCCCTGCTTAACACGCTTATTTTTTTGTCAATATCCCATGATGTAGGTATAAAGGACCCCATGTTCCTAACTTCGTCTATAATATCACCTACAACAGCCGCTGCTGTTGGAAGTTTTCCGGCTCCGCTTCCATAATACATTGTTTCACCCGACATATCTCCCTTTACAAATATAGCATTAAAGGCGTTGTTTACTGACGAAAGCGGATGATTTCTGCTTATTACGCAAGGCGTTACTTTTGCGCATACTCCGCCCTCCTTAAACTCGCTAGAAGCTATAAGCTTTATTACACAGCCCATTTCAAAGGCATATTCTATGTCCTCATGGGTTATTTTTGTTATTCCCTCTGTTAATATATCATTATAATCAACAGTTCCGCCAAAGGCTATTGATGAAAGTATAGCTATTTTGCGGCACGCGTCATAGCCTTCCACGTCGGCTGTAGGGTCGGCCTCGGCATATCCGAGCTTTTGAGCGTCTTTAAGCACTTCCGCAAAACTCCTGCCCTCAGCTGTCATTTTTGTAAGTATATAATTTGTTGTGCCGTTAAGTATTCCTTCTATTTTAATTATGTTGTCGGCTGTAAGAGATGTGTTAAGAGGTCTTATAATAGGTATTGTTCCACCGCAGCTGGCCTCAAACATAAAATTAACATTATTATCCTTGGCCGTTTTAATAAGCTCCGCTCCCCTGTCAGCCACAAGGGCTTTATTGCTTGTAACAACGCTTTTGCCCGCCTCAAGCGCTTTTTTGGCGTAACTAAAAGCCGGCTCAACGCCGCCCATCATTTCAGCAACTACATTAATTGAAGGGTCATTTAAAATATCGTCAAAATTATTCGTAATAAGGCTTTCTGCCTCATGGCCTGAAAAATCCCGTACATCAAGTATTTTTTTAACCTCTATTCTTTTTCCGGCTCTTTTCTCTATAATCTGGCTATTGCTTTTAAAAATCTCGTAAACTCCCGAGCCTACAGTTCCGAATCCAAGTATGCCTACTCCTAAAGACTCCATAATATCATTTTACTCCCTTGCTATTATATTAAGAGAAATAACCCCCTGTATATTCTCAACGCTGTTCATCAAAAATCCAATGTCGCTGTCCATAGCATTTGTTTCTATTGTAATTGTAACATTGGCTATTTTATTAATAGGTATATTCTGATTTATGGTTAGTATATTTGCTCCCGCTGCGGCTATTAAGTTAAGCACACTTGAGAGCACACCTTTTGTATCGTCAAGATTTACGCCAAACGTAACCGTTTTTCCCCTCGTATTTTCATAAAGCGGAAATATTGCGTCGCGATATTTATAAAAAGCGCTGCGGCTTATGCCGACACTGCTTACAGCGTCTTGAACAGTTTTTTCCCTGCCGCTTTCAAGCAGGTTTTTAACGTCCATTACTTTTAAAAAAATCTCAGGCAAAACGCTTTTATCAACAATATAAAACTTTTTGTCTTCTCTCATATAAAGCCGCCGCTCCTTCTTATAAGTACATTTGTATTTATGGGGTAGAATATATCACTAAATTACGAAAAATACAAGTGCTTTATAACAAAGTTTTCAAAAATAAATCTTACATTATATAATTGTGTTCTTCCACACATCTTCTTTAAATCCAGACAGAACAAAGTTATCCCCTATAACAAGAGGCCTTTTAACAAGCATTCCGTCTGACGCCAAAATATTAAGCATCTCATCATCTGACATATCCAAAAGCTTATCCTTTAAGCCCATTGATTTATATAAAAGCCCGCTGGTATTAAAAAGCTTTCTAATAGGTATTCCGCCGAGCTTTGACCATTCTTTAAGTTCATCAAAAGTAGGATTATCGGTAACTATATTTCTGTCATTAAACTCTAATCCGTTTTCCTCAAGCCATTTTTTTGCCTTACGGCAAGTTCCACATTTTGGATATTCTATAAAAAGAATCATCACAGTCGCCCCTTTATCAAAATTACAAACACTATTACTCATTATAATAAATTAAGGCTCTAATAGCAAACAAATAATAAAAATTTTGCTGTAAAAACGCCTATAAGGTCATAAAAAAACGACCCGTGAAACTCACGGGCCGAATTAAAGCTTTATTTAATTTTTTATTACATAAGACCCATCATTCGCGGTATTGCAAGCGATATAGCAGGTATGTATGTTATTACAAACAGGTCGATAATGTTTACAATAAGAAGCCATATAAAGGCTTTTACAATCTGCTCTATAGTAATCTTAGCGATACCACAGGCAACGAAGAGGTTAACACCAAGTGGAGGTGTTGACATACCAATAGCAAGGTTAACTACCATTATAATACCAAAGTGAACAGGGTCTACACCAAGCTGTGTTACTATTGGAAGGAATATTGGTGTAAGAATGATGATAGCCGCTGTTGTCTCAAGAAGGCATCCAACAATAAGAAGAAGGATGTTAATAAGAAGAAGAATAACAATCTTATTGGAGCTGAGAGTAAGCATAGCCGTAGCGATAGCATCAGGAATACGGGCAGATGTAAGAATCCAGCCAAAGCCTGAAGCCGCAGCTATAATCATCATAACCATAGCTGTTGATTTACCGGCTGCCATAAACATACCGGCCATTTTTTTCAAAGGAATTTCTCTGTAAATAAAGAAACCAACTATAAATCCATAAATAACAGCTACACCAGCAGCCTCTGTCGGTGTAAAAATACCGCCATAGATACCGCCAAGTATAATAACAGGCATTAAAAGAGCAAGGATAGCATTCTTAAACTCTATAAGAAGATTCTTAACGGAGAATTTAATCATACTATTCATTCCATATCCATGCTTCTTAGATGTTACAAAGCAAACACCCATAAGGGATACACCTATAAGGATACCAGGTCCGAAACCGGCTGCGAACAAGTTAGCGATTGATACCGAACCTGTAACACCAAAGTTAACCATAGGTATTGAAGGAGGAATGATAACGCCGATAGCACCGGCAACTGACAAAACGCCGGCTGCGAAAGCCTTATCATATCCAGCTTTTTCCATTTCAGGAATCATGATACCACCGATGGCGGCAACTGTAGCAGGGCCAGAACCTGAGATAGCGGCAAAGAACATACATGTAAGTACGGCTGCCATGGCAAGTCCGCCTGGAAGCCAACCAAGTATAGCGTTACAGAAGTTTATAAGACGTCTTGAAATACCGCCTGTTTCCATAAGGTTACCAGCAACCATGAAAAGCGGAACAGCAAGAAGCGTGAAAGAGTCTGTAGCTGTAAACATTCTTTGAACAACAACTATAAGCGGCGTATTGCTTCCTAAACCAAGCGCTATAAATGATGATATAGCAAGAACGCACCAAATAGGGAAGCCAAGTATAGCCGTAATGGCAAAAGTTATAAATATATATGCAGTCATTACTTATTAAGCCTCCTTTTTCTCGTCATTATTAAAATTCTTAACATCATCAATTATATCCTGTATGTACCTGATTATAAAGAAAATCATTCCAATTGGAATAGCCGCGTACATATAACCCATAGGAATACGCATAGCTGGTGAAAGCTGATTTCTTTCAATCTGTGTTCCTACTATCTGCCAGCCATAGTAGCAAATAACGGCGCAAAGAATAATTCCGCCAATTTTTACAAGTATAGCTACTATTTTCTGTATTTTCTTAGGGAAAAGAAGCATGAAAGCCTCAACGCCGATGTGAGCACCCTGTCTTACACCATAAGCGCCTCCCATGAACGCTGTCCATACAAGAAGATATCTTGAAAGCTCTTCAGACCATGGAAGCGATCCTTTAACTACATAACGGAAAAATACCTGAATAAAAACTACAACTGACATAACGGCAAGGGTACCAATACATATATAACCCTCAAAATTGTTCAAAAACTTTTTTAAACCGTCCAAAATGCCCCTCCTAACCCTTCTTAACGCTTAACCACGGCGTTAAAAAGAAATTCGATAAACTATAAACCTTTCAAAATGATTGCGAGTCAAGCAAAATCCTGACTTTTGTTCCCATATAGGAACCCGAAATCCATAAAAACACGAAAAGACGCACACTACATCTTCTCACACCACTCTAAGCTACGTTTCTATTGTTTAAACCACACATTAATCCCTTTAAAAAGCTGCCCGTCGTTTAATAAAATCATTTTATTATCTCCAGGCAGCTTTAAAACTAAATTACAAAGCCTTTAAATGTAGCAACATATGTATTTATTCAGCCATAACGTCAAGAACTCTCTGATAAATGTCAGGCGATACCATTCCAGCACCTTCCTGAATGTACTTATCATATAAAGGAGCCGTTACTTCTTTAAAAGGTTCTTGATCTGGATAAGCAACTTCCATTCCGTCTGCCTGAAGAGCTTCAAGTCCCGAAACGTTCTGCTCATCAATTTGCTGTCTTTGATAAGGCACTGCCTCTTCTGAAGCCTCTAAAACAGCAGTCTGATATTCCTCTGGAAGAGCGTTAAAATAGTCCGTTGATATAAATACAGGTGCAGGGCTGAAGAGATGTCCTGTCATTGAAAGATAATCCTGAACCTCTTGGAATTTATTTGTTTCAATGATAGGAATAGGGTTTTCCTCAGCATCAATTGTTCCTTGCTGAAGAGCTGTAAACAAATCTCCCATAGCCATAGGAGTAGGGTCAGCTCCCATTATTGAGAAAGCGTCCATATGCATCTGGTTTTCCATTGTCCTTATTTTGATTCCCTTAAGGTCATCTGGAACATTAATTTGACGTACATTGTTTGTAACATTTCTGAATCCGTTTTCAAACCATGCTACGCCTTTAATTCCTTGATCCTCAATGGAATGAAGGATTTCCATACCAACCTCGCTGTCAAGAACCTTTCTTGCTGTTTCCGTATCAGGGAAAAGGAACGGAAGGTCAAAAACAAGGAACATATCTGTAAAACCGGCCAATGGAGCTGTTGATACTGTTGTCATTTGAACTGTACCAAGCTGAAGTCCTTCGATAAGGTCACGCTCGCTTCCAAGCTGTGAGTTTCCGAAAACATCAAGTGTAACCGCTCCATCTGTTTTCTCAACTAAAAGCTCGCCAATCCTTACCATTCCAAGGCAATATGGGTGTGCGTCGGGAACAGAAGTTCCACATACCATGGCGTATTCAGCATCGCCTGTTGCAGCGGTAGAAGTTGTTGCCTCAGCTGATGTTGAAGCAGCAGCTGATGTTGAACCGCTTGAAGCAGCCGATGTTGCACTGCCGCTTGAAGCTGAACTGTTACTTGAGCTTCCGCAGCCAGCGAAAACGCCTGCACAAAGAAGTGTAGCCATTGCAATTGCTAAAACTCTTTTTTTCATTTAAAACCCTCCTAAAATTTTTTACCCTTATTTTTTAGAAGCTTAACCAAAACCGACCCTTTAAAATTTTAAGCAGTGTGAACTTAAAATAACCTTTTTTAATTTTACGGTTTAGGCTTTAAACTGCCGTCAAAAATAATTATTTGGCGCAAACCCCTCTTTGCACCAAAATGCGTAAAATTATTTTTATATGTAAACGGCCAAGTGGGGCGCTTCCAAGGCTTAGGAAATTAAAGTTGGTTGTACTTTTCAAATCCTGCCTCTCCCACAAATTTATTCATATTTTACACTAATTAGCCGCTATTTGCAAGTTAAAACTATACAAATTTTGCTCTCAAATTTTTGTTAAACTACATATACCATTAAAAAACAAATAAATCCGAAAAAATTCTTAAAAAAAATTGTTTAAAAATTCCTTTGTATTTTTATGCAAACATTACATATTTATAAAATAGTTTTTGCGCTTTTAACCATATATAATTTAAAAAATTTATGAGCATTTATTACAATCCGCCTTTATAACTTGTAAAATGCGTTTTATCTGATAAAATATATATATTAAACAAATTAAGGAGAGATATATGGAAGAAACAAGATTAGAATTTAATTATAATGTTCCTGAAAAGGCAAATTTAATGCGAGGGATACTTGATATATTCTCAAATGGGTTCAATTCTTTACTCAGTCAATCATCTTGCGAGAAGGAAAAAAGCACTCTTATTGAAATATGTCCGTCAATGTTCAGAAAATGGTTTATATCGCCTATTATAGCCGATACTCCGCTTACACCGGCAAACATACTCTCATCTTTAACCGGAAGTGATTTTTTTAACATGTCGGTTTCAGTTAGCGAAAATGGTGGAACGCCACAATATTTGTACACCATTTATGAAAATTCATATGAAAATGACGCTTTCATAAACGATATAATAAATCTCTGCCGTTCATGCAGTCCCGTAAGCGATTTTGACTTTTTCTCGCTTGATATATTTTATAAACTTTCCGGCCTTATGCCTCAAATATCCGTAAAAGAAGGATATTATATAACATATATCGCTCAAATAGCCTTAAATATAGGGCTAATAAAAAAAATGCCTTCAATTAATGCTGTTAAATATCAGGCTGATGAAGGCTTAATCAGTGACTTTTTATCTAAAAATAAAACAGAACAGTATAACATTATTTTAAAAGAGGCAATTAATATTTTTACAGACAAAATATCTTCTCAAACATACACTGACATACCCGCCGGAAGCAATAAAGAAATACTTAATCTTATTTTATCTTCAAACATAACTGATGATATATTTGCTTATATATACTCGCTTATGGGTTTAAATTTTAGCGATATAATAAAAACCGGCGAAAAAAAACATCTTTCCGAAGAAGACGAGTCTCTTATATCATCGGTATTTTTTATAAGCACTCTTATAGACAAATACTTATTAACTCCCC
The DNA here is from genome assembly GCA_904420235.1 of Candidatus Neoanaerotignum tabaqchaliae. Classification (GTDB taxonomy): domain Bacteria; phylum Bacillota; class Clostridia; order Lachnospirales; family Anaerotignaceae; genus Neoanaerotignum_A; species Neoanaerotignum_A tabaqchaliae. Next base: position 1,043 of record CAJFUS010000111.1, on the reverse strand, counting down.
TTGGCTGCTACATGGGATTGATATCGTCAAACTATTCTCTCCAGTATATATTCAGCACAGATTATGATTATATACGCCCAATAATAACAACAGGCTGCGATTTGTCATTCGAGCTTTTCGACTCGCCTAATTACTACGCCTTAACTAAAAAAGGGATTTCCATAATTGGAGAGCCGGCCAACGCCTCGGCCCTTGGCGAAATGAAAAATAATATAACTGAAGAAGACATAAACGAGATAACACAAGCTTGGTATTTTGTAAACACAATACAGTCCTCTCACATGTTAAAATCGTTAAAGGGCGGCCAAATATACAGGCTAAGGCTCAGCTTTTGCAACGATGAAAGTATGTGGAAAATAATAGAAATGCCTTGTGAAAGCACTTTGTCGCAGCTTAAAGACGAAATAAACCTGTATTTTGGTTTTTCAGCGTCGCCAAATTACAGCTTTAAATATAACGGGGTTTCTTACAATGGGAAACATAAAAATCTTAACTCCGCCGCCAAAACAACACTTAAAACCCTTAACCTAAGTGAAAAAAGTGTTATAATGTATAGTGACGGAAACGACCGTAAATTGGACCTCAAAATTGAAGCTTCAAATTTAATTAACGGGAAAAACGGCGTACTTTATCCAAGACTTTTAAAACAAAGCCGCAACATAACTGAAAAAGAACGCGGCGGCGAATTTTAATCAACACTGGGAGGATTTCAAAATGAATGAAAAACTTGTTCATATGCATGGCGGAGACCTTGACGCCATAGAAAGAAAATACGGCATACCCAAAAATGAGATTACAGATTTCAGCGGAAACATTAACCCTCTTGGCTTTCCTGAAAGCGTAAAAAAAGAGCTTGCCGCCAATTTAAGCATAATATCAAGGTATCCCGATAAAAATTACACGGCTTTAAGAAAAAGCATAGCCGCCTATACGGGAGCGGATTTTGAAAATATAAGGGTCGGAAACGGCTCAACGGAGCTTATATCTATATTCATAAAATCCGTAAATCCTCAAAAGTCAATAATACTTGGGCCGGCCTATTC
>CAJFUS010000110.1 GCA_904420235.1 Candidatus Neoanaerotignum tabaqchaliae | reverse complement strand
TCTATAACCGCAGAGATTACAATAACTTTCCCATGCGGCCATTAGGCTGGAAAACGCCTTATCAGGTACTTAAGGATTATTTACGGTCTGTGTAACATATGTTTGACAAACCTGCAATGCCATAAAATCTATTTTTAAAAATATTATTGAAACCGTCTTATATAAAGCCGTATAATAAATAAAAAAGGAGTGATTATTATGCCTGAAAAAGTTATACCTACGCCGCATATAGAGGCTAAGCTAGGAGACATAGCTGAAACAGTGCTTCTGCCTGGAGACCCTTTAAGAGCTAAATTTATAGCCGATAACTATCTTGAGAATGCAGTTATGTTCAACTCTGTAAGAAATATGCTTGGATTTACAGGGTATTATAGAGGAAAAAGAGTATCCGTTATGGGAAGCGGAATGGGCTGTGCCTCGATGGGAATATATTCTTATGAACTTATGAATATATACGGCTGCAAAAATTTAATAAGAATAGGCACAGCAGGGGCTTTAAATGAAAAAATTAAAGTGTGGGACATAGTTATAGGTATGGGCGCCTGCACCAACTCCAATTATGTAAAGCTTTTCGGTTTGCCGGGCGACTACTCCTGTATATGCAGCTATGAATTGCTTAAGAAGGCTGTTGCTTCTGCTGAGAAGGTCGGCGCTAATTATCATGTGGGAAATGTTTTAAGCAGTGATATGTTTTACGCTCAAAATATAAACAACGGAGGAAAAACTTGGGCTCAAATGGGAGTTCTGGCTGTTGAAATGGAAACTGCGGCTTTGTATTCAAACGCTGCGGCGGCCGGTGCAAACGCTATATCAATTTTTACCATTTCCGATTCTGATATAACCGGCGAGAGTACAACATCTAACGAAAGGGAAAAGGGCATGGACAGAATGATTAAGATAGCCCTTGATGTAATATAATTATAAGTATATTTTTATTGAATAATTTTATTATATAATATTTTATTTGTTAAAAAATTATCTTTTTTAAAATATATTATGTTTTTAGTGGAACTATATGTTGGAATTTTGATTTTACTTTGATTAAATATATACAATATTTTACCAAAATCGGAGTGGAAATGTTAATAAACTAATGTTAAAAAAAAGACGTTTTTGTTGACTTGTATCGGCAATGTGATATAATATATTTGTGATATAGTTTATGATTTTAAAGAGTATTAACCATTATAAGGAGGAGTTTCCAATGGCAAGATTTACTTTACCCCGCGACCTTTATCATGGCAAAGGCTCTCTTGAGGAGTTAAAAAATCTTAAAGGTGAAAGAGCCATAATTGTTGTTGGCGGAGGTTCAATGAAGAAATTTGGTTTTCTTGACAGAGCCGTTGAATATCTTAAAGACGCTGGAATGGAAGTTAAAGTTTTTGAGGGTGTTGAGCCTGACCCGTCAGTTGAAACTGTTATGAAGGGCGCTCAGGTTATGAGAGAATTTAACCCAGATTGGATTGTATCAATGGGCGGAGGCTCTCCAATAGACGCGGCAAAGGCTATGTGGGCTTTCTATGAATATCCGGATACTACATTTGAGCAGCTTATTACTCCATTTAGTTTCCCTTCTCTCCGCACTAAAGCCAAATTCTGCGCTATTCCTTCAACTTCGGGAACCGCTACGGAAGTTACGGCATTTTCAGTAATTACAGATTATTCAAAGGGAATTAAATATCCTTTGGCTGACTTTAACATTACGCCGGATGTTGCTATTGTAGACCCGGAACTTGCAGAAACAATGCCTAAAAAGCTTACGGCTCACACTGGAATGGACGCAATGACACACGCCATAGAGGCCTATGTTTCAACTCTACATTGCGACTATACGGACCCGCTTGCTCTTCACGCTATAAAAATGATTCACACATATCTTAAAAAATCCTTTGATGGCGATATGGAAGCAAGAGATAAGATGCACAATGCCCAGTGCCTTGCCGGTATGGCGTTTTCAAATGCCCTCCTTGGCATAGTTCATTCAATGGCGCATAAAACAGGCGCTGCTTACAGCGGCGGACATATTGTTCACGGCTGCGCCAATGCTATGTACCTTCCAAAGGTAATTAAGTATAACAGCAAAAACAGCGAAGCTGCTGAAAGGTATGCCTATATTGCGAAGTTTATTGGTCTTGAGGGAAATACAGTTGACGAACTTGTTGACGCTCTTATAAACGAGTTAAAGAGCATGAATAAAGCTCTTGAGATTCCTTCATGTATTAAAGAGTATGAGGGCGGCATTATTGATGAGGCCGAGTTTAACTCAAAGCTTAAAGATGTTGCCGCTTTAGCTATAAGTGACGCGTGCACAGGCTCAAATCCTCGTCAGCCAAGTCAGGAAGAAATGGAAAAACTTCTTACAGCCTGCTTCTATGACAAAGAAATAGATTTTTAACATAAAAAATAAAGCTCGGATTTTAATCCGAGCTTTTAATTTTACATGAATTTTATGTAATTTTGGCCGCTGCTATTTCAGCGGAATTATGTTTGAGGGGTTTTAGGTTATTATAAATAAAAGTTTTATTAGTATCGGCATTTTATTTCTGGAAACGATATAGTGTTTTAATTATTTTAAATAATCACCAACAGGCGACGAGTTGTATTGCTTTATTATTTCTATCAGCACCGAACCATCGCTTTGTTCTTCCTCTGATATTATTTTATGCTTTGTTCCGATTCTTTCAAGCTGAGCTTTGTATTTTTTTACCCCTTCTTTAAGAAGTTTTAAAGCGTAAGTGCGCTCAACATCTTCCTTTGGGGTAAAGCAAAGAGTCTGCCTGATACAGGCGGCTTTTATTCTTTTCATATATTGATACCACCTTTCATTGTTCTTTATTAATATTTTACAATTTTATAATGAGAAATTCAAGAAAAAACGAAATAAAATAACAAATTTATTAAAAATATATTATAAATACAGCATATATATTTGTGCAAAATATACGCCAAACTTGTTCGAATATGTATAAATTATATACTATTAAAAAGAAATATCAACTGTAATTTATGCACAAAAAAGCCCATGATTGCTCATGGGCTTAGTAAAATCAGGTTTATTTAATTAAACCTTCTTTTTCCATAAATGCTTTAAAGCTGTTAACCGCAACGCTGGTGTTTTCGCGTACAGGATAAAGCTCTTTAACGTTTAAGTTTGCAGCTTCAGGAGTAATGGCCGGCTTAGCCATTGCCTTTGCTTCTATTATCTCTCTTGCAACATCCTTTTCGTTGTTGTACAAGAAGTTTAATTTCATAGCGTTTGCTATTGATTTAATAACCTCAATGTTTGTTTTTGACATGGCCTTTATGGCAGGATTTACCTGGCTTATTGTTCCGTCGCAGCTTATAACAGTGCCATTGCTTTCGGCAAGAGATATAAGCGGGAATACAACATCGGCCTTTTCAGCCGTTTTAGTAAGGTACATATCAGCTACTGCCAAGAACTCAAGATTAGGCGCTTCAAGGTCTTTAATATCCTCGCCTATAACAAACATGGCCTTAACATTATCAAGGTTTTCTTTAACCTGGCATATTGGCTTAATACCAAGGTCAACAAGTCCCTGAGAGTTAACATTTGGCTTAATTTGTATAATACCGTTTCTTGGGGAGCCTATGTGCCCGCTTAAAACAGCAAGAGTTGCTGTGGCTTTAGCCGCCTCGTATGTTGTGGTAAAGTTATCAATAACAAATATGGCTTTTTTGTTGTCAGATGACAAAAGCATATCTGCGGCTTTAACCGCTTCTTCTGTTGTTTCAACTCCGTCAAGGTCAACGCTTTCTGTGTTTACACCTTTTTCAGAAAGGGCCTTTATTATGGATTTAATCGACATAGTGCTGTCGGAGTTTATATAAATGTCAGCTTCCTGAGCTTCTTGAGAAAGAGGCTTGTTGTTTATTACAATAAGCTTAGCACCGCGTTTTACAGCCTGACGCACTTTAACGCCAAATGAGGCATGGTCGTTCATAATGTCTGTTCCAACAAGAACTATAACATTTGTTGAAAGAAGCTCGTCTATTTTGCAGGTTGATATATCAGAGCCTATTACGTCTTTAACGCCGTTTTTGCGATAGTTATAGCAGAATACGGTTCCGGCGCCGGCAACTTTCTCGGCGTATTTTTTAGCAAGATATATTTCCTCTGTTGTAAGCTTATCGGATATTGAAACTGCCAAAGAGTCTTTGCCGAATTTAACGGCGGAGCTTTGAAGCTTTTTGGCCAGATATATAGATGCTTCCTCGAAACTTACAGGTGTAAGAACACCGTCTTTTCTAACAAGAGGCTTGGTAAGACGTGTTTCCTTTGTAAGCTCGCCAAAGCCGAAGCGGCCTTTTGAGCAAAGCACACCTTCATCTGACGCTGGAGTTGATTTAACTATTAAGTTCTCGTTTGTTTGAAGCGTTGTGTGACAGCCAACAGAACAGAAAGAGCATACGGTTTCTGTTAAGTCTGGATTTGAAGGAACTCTCTTGCCGTATGTGAATTTCTCTCCCAATGCGCCGGTAGGGCAAAGGTTTATGCACTGTCCACAGGATATACAGTCGGTTTCCTTAAGCGGCTGGTTAAGTGAAGGGCACACTATCGTGTCAAATCCGCGGCTTACAAGACCGAGGGCTGTTCTTCCCATAACCTCGTCGCATACTCTTACGCAAAGACCGCAGAGTATACATTTATCAGGATTTCTGTCTATAAATGGATGAGTGTTATCTATTGTTCTGTTATGTGTTTCGCCTTCAAATTTCTCAGGTTTAACATCATAGTCGTTGGCCTGTTTAACAAGTTTACACTCAAAATAGTCGTGGCAGCCGCACTCAAGACAGCGTGATGACTCGTGTCTGGCTTGTTCTTCGGTAAAGCCAAAGTTTACCTCATGGAAGTTATCCCTGCGTTGTTCAGGCTTAAGGTGGCTCATCTGCTCACGAGGTACTTTTGGCCTGTCAGCGAACATTTCGGCTGTAACGTCGTTTCTTTCGCATACATAAGGCTTTTTGTATGGAACAATGCTGCCTTTAAGATAGCTGTCCATTACATGGGCGGCTTTTTCAGCCTCACCTATGGCAGCTATGGCTATGCCGGCGCCCTTGTTTGTGGCGTCGCCGCAGGCGAATACATTTTCAATGTTTGTTCTGAATGTATTTTCATCAGATGATATAGTGCCTTTTCTTGTAAGCTCTATAGCCTCAAGGCCCGAAGGGTCAAGAGTTTGGCCAAGGGCCATAATAAGGCTTGAAACCTTAATTTCCTCAGTGGCTCCCTCAATTGGCACAGGTCTTCTTCTTCCGCTTTCATCAGGCTCACCAAGCTGCATTTTCTGAAGTTTTACACAGTCAATGCTTCCGTCTGGGGCCGATACAATTTCAATAGGATTTGTAAGGTACTTAAATATAACGCCTTCTTCCTCGGCCTCTTTAATTTCTATATCCTCGGCAGGCATTTCGTCCCTTGTTCTTCTGTATATGCAGTATACGTTTTTGGCGCCAAGTCTTACGGCTGTACGGCAGGCGTCCATAGCCGTGTTTCCGCCGCCTACAATGGCTATATCGCTTCCGGCTGTAACTTCTTCGCCAAGGGCTACTTTTCTTAAAAAGTCAATGCCGCCTATAACGTTTTCGTTTTCCTCGCCTTTAACGCCCATTTTCGTGCTTGTCCAAGCGCCTACGGCTACAAGAACGGCGTTATAGCTTGTTTTAATGTGGTCGAATGATATGTCTCGGCCAATTTTAACGTTGTTTATCATTTTAATTCCCATGCCGGCTATAAGGTCTATTTCCTTATCAAGTATAGCCTTAGGAAGTCTGTATTCAGGTATTCCGTATCTTAACATACCGCCCATTTTAGGCATGGCGTCATAAATTGTTACACTGTGGCCCATAGCCCTTAAGTGGTAGGCGGCTGTAAGTCCGGCAGGGCCTCCGCCTATTACGGCAACGGTGTGGCCGGTGTCGGGGGCGCACTCAGGCATATAAGGGTGTCCGCTTTCCAAATCTTTGTCGCCTATAAAAGCTTTTATAAAGGCTATTGAAACCGGCTCGTCAACAAGAGCCCTGCGGCATGCAGTTTCGCATGGGTGAGGACATACGCGTCCTATTGATGAAGGAAGCGGGAATTTTTCTTTTATAAGCTTTACGGCCTCTTTATACTGTCCGTTAGCAACCATTCCAACATATCCCTGACAATCTGTTCCAGCTGGACAGTTAAGGGCGCAAGGCGGACGGCAGTCTCCAGTGTGGTCGCTTAAAAGAAGCTCCAAAGATGCTTTTCTTGAGTCGATAACTCTTTTTGTATTTGTTTTTATAACCATTTTGTCGGCTATTGTTGTGGCGCAGGCGCGAAGGAGCTTTGGATTGCCTTCTGCTTCAACTACGCATAACCCGCAGGCGCCGTATACCTCAACCCTTTTGTCGTAGCAGAGGGTAGGTATGTCTATTCCGTTTTCTTTGGCTACTTCCAGAATTGTCTGTCCGGCGTAGCCTGTAACCTCAATTCCATTTATATTAAGTCTTAACTTTTCAGCCACGTTTTTCCCTCCTTAGTCTACTTTTACTGCGCCAAAATTGCAGACGGTTTTGCACTTTCCGCATTTTACGCATTTTAACGGGTCTATTGTATGAGGCTCTTTTACACTTCCGCTTATGGCATCGGCAGGACAGTTTCTTGCGCAAAGAGTGCAGCCTTTGCATTTTTCAGGGTCTATTGAGTATGTAATAAGGGCGCTGCACTGGTGAGCTGTGCACTTATGATTGTATATGTGGTCTTCATACTCGTTTCTGAAATATTTAAGTGTTGTAAGAACCGGATTAGGAGCCGTTTGTCCAAGACCACAAAGGGCTGATGATTTGATTTGGTTGGCTAAATCCTCAAGAAGCTCAATGTCGCCGTCTTTTCCTTTACCCTCGGTAATTCTTGTAAGTATCTCAAGCATTCTTTTTGTGCCTATACGGCAAGGGGTACATTTTCCGCAGGACTCTTTGCACGTGAAATCCAAGAAAAATCTGGCCAT
>CAJFUS010000109.1 GCA_904420235.1 Candidatus Neoanaerotignum tabaqchaliae | reverse complement strand
TTTTTTAATAAATTTCTTAAATTTATTTTTTATAATAAACTGTTTCTCAAAATATGTCTATATATAAAAATAACCCCGAATATAATTCGGGGAATTTTATTATATCACAATCAATTATTTCCGGCCTCCTCCGGAGAGTCATAATAAAACTTGCTTTCTATTTTATGAAATTTAGCCTTAATTTTATTTTCAAATCCCGTTACAAGGGAATAAAGAACAGGTATAAAAACAAGAGTTATAACCGTTGAAAGTGTAAGGCCGAATATTATTACAACTCCAAGGGGTCTTTGTGTTTCCATTCCGGAGCTTTGGCTGAATACCATAGGGAATATTCCTATGATGGTTGTTAAGGTAGTCATAAGTATCGGCCTAAGCCTTGCCGGCCCGGCCTCAACAAGGGCCTCGTTATAGCCAAGTCCCTTTTCCGCCCTAAGCTTGTTTGTATAGTCCACAAGCACTATGGCGTTGTTTACAACCATTCCTATAAGCATTATAAATCCCAGCATTGACATAGCGTTTATGGACTGTCGTGTTAAAAACAGGCCAAGCATTCCGCCCGTTATGGCAATGGGCATAGAAAACATTATTATAAAGGGATATAAAAGGGACTCAAATTGTGATGCCATAATCATATACACAAGAAGCACAGACACAATCATTACAACCGTAAGCATATATATCATCTCGTTCATGGTTTCCATGCTTCCTCCGAAAGAGTAGCTTACTCCCTCCGGAAAAATATAGTTGTTAAGCTTTTCGGTAACAGCTTTTTGTATATCGCTCATGTCCATTCCGCTTATGTTTCCGGTAACCGTTATTACCCTTTTCATGTTTTCCCGCCTTATTGTTGTGGCGCTGTCGGCCACCGAGAAATCCACAACTTCCGTTATTGGTATAAACCTTCCGTCGGAAGTTGGTATTATCATGTTTTTAACATCGCTTAAATATTTTACGGAATCATCGGCATATTTTATAACAACGTCCGTTTCGGTTCCGTTCTCTTTTATTGTTGTAGCCGTAACTCCGTCAACGGCCGCTGAAACGGCGTTTGCAACGCTTGATGTGGATATTCCGTATTTAGCCGCTTTGGCCCTGTTTATTCTTATATTTCCCTCGGCTACGGAATCGTCAAGGGAACTTTCAACATTTTCAGCTCCGGGTATTGTTTTTACAATATCAACTATATCCTTTCCAACATCTCTTAAAACGTCTTGGTCCTCTCCGGTTATCTCAAGATACAGCTCTCCGCCTCCCATTGAGCCCATTGCCGAGCCCGCTCCGGTTACATATATGTCAACACCGGCCATGTTTTGGATTTTGGATTTTATATCGTTGGCAATTTCAATTGTGGACCTGTCTCTTTCGGTTTTATCAACAAAAACATAATCTATATTGGCTTGCGTTCCGCTTGCCATGGCCGCCATTATATCCGTTTCCGGCACATCGCCTATAAGGTTAAGGGCCTTATACAAAACCTCTTCCGTTTTCTCATACTTTGTTCCCTCTGGAAGTGAAATATAGACACTGCATGTCCCCTCGTCCGTTTCGCCCATAAGGTTTGACGTTAAAAACGGAAACGTGCCAAGGCTTAATATAAAGCAGGCAACAACAATAACAACTGTCTTTATTCTGTGCCTTAAGGCCGTGTTAAGGAGCTTTCTGTACCACTTATCAAGGGCGTTTAAAAACTTAAGGCACAAATCTCCGGCGGCCGTTATTATGGTACGCCTTATTTTTTTCCTTCTGTCCTGACGTGACAACAGCTTTGAGCAGGCCATTGGCACAAATGTTATTGAAACAACAAGAGAGGCCAAAAGGGCGTAGCATATGGTATATGAAAGGTCTTTAACTATGGAGCCTATGGTTCCCGGAACAAAGGCTATGGGAAGGAAAACGGCGACGGAAGTTAACGTTGAAGCCGTTACCGCCATAGCCACCTCTTGGGTTCCCTTAAGAGCGGCGTCATAGGGTTTATACCCTCTTTGGTGATATGTGTTTATATTCTCAAGAACAACAACGGAGTTGTCAACAAGCATTCCTATGCCTATAACTATACCGCCTGTTGAAATCATGTTCATTGTTATTCCGGTAATATACATCATGGCGAATGTGGCCATTATTGAGGCCGGTATTGAAACGCCTATTACAAGAGCGCTTTTCCAGTCCCTTAAAAAAAGCAGGAGTATAAGCACCGCTACTATGGCGCTTTGGAATGCCGTTTCGGTAATTCCGTCTATGGCCTTTGTTATATAGTCGGCCGTTGAGTTAAGTATTTGCACATGCACATCGGGATATTCTGCTTGTATACTGTCTATCTCCTGATTTATGCTGTCGCTTACGGTAACTATATTCGCGTCTGACTGTTTGGAAATTGAAAGTATTATGCCCTCAACGCCATTTATAATGGCGGTCATTTCGCTGTCCTTCTGTACCATTTCCACATCGGCAACATCTTTTATATAAACCATGTTGCCCTTTGAGGTTAAAATTGGTATTTCCTTTATCTCATCAACGGTTTTAAATTCACCAAGGGCCCTTAAATCCATTGTGGACTCCCCTTGTGTTACGTTTCCCGCCGAAAAATTTCGGTTCTCCGCCGAAAGGGCGTTTGATATATCATCTATTGTTATGCCGTAGCCGTTAAGCTTCAACGGGTCAACGGTTATGTCAACCTCATGCCATTGGCCGCCCCATATTTCCACAGCCGAGGCTCCGTTTATTCTTTCAAATCGGTTTTTAAGCTGAGAATCCACAAAATTATAAAGGGAATAGCTGTTATACTTTTCGCTTGTAATTCCAACCGTTATATTTGTGGCGTTTTCCAAGTCATACTTAAAAATTGAGGGCTTGTCAGCATCGTCGGGCAGATACACCGTTTCAAGTTTATCCCTAACTTCGTTGGTTTTCTCGTCAAGGTCTGCTCCTTCATTAAACTCTATTGAAACTTGGGAATATTCCATTGACGAATAGGAAGTTATATTCTTAACATCTGTAACCGTTGACAAGGCTTTTTCAAGGGGCTTTGTTATAAGCTCCTCAACCTCCTGCGGACCGGCGTTGTCGTATGAAACGCCTACCATCATAACAGGGTATTCTATTGACGGCATAAAAGCTATCTCAAGATTATTTTTTGCCACAAACCCGCCAAGAAAAACCATAAGCACAACCATAACGGTGCTTACCGGACGGAGTATTGATAACTTTGAAATCATACCATTACTCAGCCCCTTCCGATTTTGACATATCGCCGTTTAATTCTGGCGTGCTGTCTTTAAGTTCCCCATCGCCTGTAACAACCCTAAGACTATCTCCGTCGTTAAGATAGCTGTTTCCGTTAATTACAACCTCCATTCCCTCTTCTATTCCGCTTAAAACCTGAATTTTATCTCCGCTGTCTATGCCTGTTTCTATGTATATTTTTTTGGCCGTTCCGTTATCGTTTATATATACATACTCGCCGGAGGTATCAACAAGTACGGCTGCTCTGTCAACAACTATTGTGTCGGCGCTTTGGCTCTTAACAAAATTAACCTGGGCGAACATACCGCTTTTAATTTCTCCGCCCGGATTTTGTATATCTATTGTAACGGGAAATGTGCCGTCGCTGTTGGAACCCGGAGCTATTGTTGATATGCTTCCCTCAAACACTTTATCGGAATATGAGCTTATTTTTATTTGAACAGGGTCTCCCACATGTATTGAGTTTATCATTTCCTCCGAAACGTTTATCTCTATTTTAACTGTGTCTATATTTATTATAACAAAGGGTGTTTCCGCCCCAAGCATAGAGCCTTCCGTTACGTTTCTTTCCAAAACAACGCCGTTTATAGGGCTTGTTACATTGGAATCTATTAAATCCTTTTGATATGACCGCATTTGAGCCGTTTGGGAGTTCTTTTGAGCTATGGCCGAGTTAAGGTTGTCCTCCGCCACCTGACGATTTTCCTCTATGGTTTTTGTTGTTAAAAGATTATAGTTATAGTTGGCCGTATCAAGGGCATCCTGAGCCGCCTGATAAGTTCTGTCAGCCGTATCATAGGCCGTTTTAAGGTTCTCAAACTCGGTTTTGGCCATAGCGCCGGCATTAAAAAGCGCTTGACCGGACTCAAAATCCCTCTTAGCCGTATTAAGTGACGCCTCGCAGTTTTTAAGCTCTCTTCCGGCGTCCGACACAGCGTTTTTAAGGCTCTCAATCTGTTTTTGCATTTCAGAGCCTTCAACCTGGGACAGCGCCGTTTGCGCCGACTGTATACCAGCGTCGGCCGAGGCTATTGAGGCTTCCAAAACGCTTATACTGTTTTGTATATCCGATGTATCCAAATTAAAAAGCACATCACCCTTTTTAACGCTGTCCCCAACATCAAAGTTAACGGCTGTAACTTTAACCCCTGTGCGAGGCGACACCACATTAACAGTTTCAGAAGGCGTTACGGTTCCCGTAAACATTGAAAGCTCAGATATATCCGTTTTTTCAACAATATATGTTTCAACGGCAACACTGTTAGGGTCAATCTGGACCTCTGACGATACCTGTGATGAAGCCTGAACCGTTTCATTTGAAGAACAGCCCGAAAAAGCTATAGCCGCGCATACAGCCAAAAAAGGAAAAAGCGCTCGTTTTTTCATTAAAAACCCTCCCTATATATTAACGAACATTTTATGTGATAATAAAAATATTTTTATATTCCCATGTATTATTATACATATTTCTGACCTTAATTTTATTAAGATACGCTTAAGGCTTTATTAACAAAGATTAAGTTTGGAGCGCATATTTATTGACTTTTTTAAAGTGTTTTAATAATATTTAATAAATATATAGAAAATGGGGAATTAAATTGAATATACTTTCAGCGGAAAATATATCAAAATCATACAGTGACAAAAAACTTTTAAACGATGTGTCTTTTTTTATTCACGAGGGTGACAAAATAGGCGTTATAGGAATAAATGGAACTGGAAAATCAACTTTCCTTAAAATAATATCCAAAATAGAAGCGCCTGACAGCGGCAGCGTTACAACATCAAGCGGTATAATAGTCCGTTATCTTCCACAGCATCCGGTTTTTGACAGAGATATGTCCATAATAGATTATATAAATCTAAACAACCGTTCCGGCGGTCATTTATGGGATACGGACACAGACGCTAAGGCGCTTTTAACAAAATTCGGCCTTGATGATTTTCAGCAGAAAATAAGCTCTCTTTCCGGAGGTCAGAAAAAAAGACTCTCATTAATATCAATCCTTGTTTCACCTGCCGATATACTTGTTTTGGATGAGCCAACAAACCATTTAGACAGCGAAATGGCGGAATATCTTGAGGAATATCTTAAAAACTTTAGGGGTGCCATAGTTATGGTTACTCACGACAGATATTTTCTTGACAGCGTAACAAACTGCATTGTTGAAATAGACAAAGGCGGGCTTTACAGATACAACACCAATTATTCAGGATTTCTTTCCCTTAAGGCTGAGAGGGAAGAAATGGCCGTTGCCAGTGACAGAAAAAGAAAGTCCATACTGCGCACAGAACTTAAATGGATACAGCGCGGAGCCCTTGCCCGTTCCACAAAACAGAAGGCAAGAATAGAACGGTATGAGGAAATGAAAAATACAAAAGACCATACCTTCGACAAAACTGTTGAGATAAGCTCTGTTTCCTCAAGGCTTGGCCGTACGCTTATAGAGCTTAACAACATATCTAAATCCTATGGGGAAAAAACGCTGTTTAAGGATTTTTCATATATTTTTCTTAAAAATGACAGGGTCGGTTTTATTGGCAAAAACGGCTGCGGAAAAACAACCCTTATGAAAATAATAGCCGGCATTGAAAAGCCCGACTCCGGAAACGTTGTTATAGGCCAAACAGTAAAAATCGGCTATTACACTCAAGAGATAGAAACGGAGGATACCGGAAGAATATCTTATATGAATCCTAAAAAGCGGGTTATAGACTATATACGTGATACCGCGGAATATGTTAAAACCCCAGACGGCACCATAACGGCCTCCCAAATGCTTGAAAAGTTCCTTTTTCCGTCCTATCTTCAGTACAGTCTTATAGAAAGGCTTTCCGGCGGCGAGAAAAGGCGTCTTAATCTTTTAAGGGTTCTTATGGAGTCTCCAAACGTACTTATACTTGACGAGCCCACAAACGACCTTGATATAGCCACAATGACAATACTCGAGCAGTTTTTGGATTCTTTCGAGGGCATTGTTATAGCCGTATCTCACGACAGATATTTTCTTGACAGAACCATAAACCGAATATTCGCATTTGAGGAAAACGGCCTTATACGCCAATATGAAGGCGGCTACACCGACTACTCCATTAAAAAGCCTCAGGAAAATATTACAAAAGCTAATGAGAACACCGAAAAAAAGGATACTTATAAAAAAACTCACGAAAAAAAGCTCAAATTCACATTTAAAGAGCAAAGAGAGTTTGAAACAATAGAGTCTGATATTGAGGCTCTCGAAAACAAAATAAGCGAAATAGAAAAAGAAATGGCCGAAAATTCAACAGACTTCGTTAAACTGGACAATCTGTCAAGGGAAAAAGAACAGACAGAGGAGCTTTTATCTGAAAAAATGGAGCGTTGGGAATACCTTGAGGAGCTTAACGCTAAAATAGAAGAACAAAACGCTCATTCATAAAAATATGCTTTTGGCCAAAACCATTGTTTTGCTTAACAAACGACGAAACTTTGTTTCATTTTTAATAATCGGTTAAACGTCAATTTTATAAAAGACAATAATTTAATATATTTTCCAATTCTCATAAATTACGATACGATTTATAAAAAATCATGAACTTTTATAAGTAGTTTTAAAAATATGTTTTTATGAAATGAAAAAAGGACGGCAATGGTGGAAACCGTCCTTTTTTATCCTTGGGGGGGATAATATTATTTTATAAGAGGGAATTTTATCTCAAATGAGATTTTATTTAAATACGCCATAATTTTTTATAGGCGCTTTATAAGCTTTTATACAAAACCGGCCCGGATAAAAAACGAGGGAAACAGTTACACTTAAACAGATTTTTATTTATATAAATCCCGGGCCTGGTTTAACATTTTAATCCTCACTATCGGTGTTATGAAGCTCGTCTATATCATCTACCGGCTTTTTAAGACCGTCTATTTTTTCTCCTGTTTTTTCGCAGTAATCCCAAAGGGCCGCGTGTATGGCCTCCTCCGCAAGACAGGAGCAATGCACCTTAACGGGAGGGAGTCCGTCTAAAGCTTCCATAACAGCCTTATTTGTAACGTCCATGGCCTCCTGAACAGTTTTCCCTTTAACAAGTTCCGTTGCCATACTGCTTGTTGCCACGGCGGCGCCGCAGCCGAATGTTTTAAATTTGGCGTCCTCCACAACGCCGTTTTCTATCTTCAGATAGACTTTCATTATATCACCGCATTTAGCGTTTCCAACAGTGCCTACTCCGTCAGCCTTCGGTATTTCGCCAACGTTTCTTGGATTCATAAAGTGTTCCATTACCTTTGCGGAATATTCCATAATGACACCTCCTGTAAATTAAACCGCTTCTTTGTCTTTAATATATTCCTCATAAAGCGGCGACATTTGTCTTAATCTTTCAACTATCGGCGGAAGCTCTTTTAAAAGATAGTCAACTTCCTCCTGCGTATTGTCCTTAGAGAGAGTAATCCTTAAAGAACCATGGGCCTTTTCATGCGGAAGGCCAATGGCCAAAAGAACATGCGAAGGGTCGAGAGAGCCTGATGTGCAGGCGCTTCCGCTGGAAGCACATATTCCCTTCATGTTAAGCAGAAGCAGCATGCTTTCTCCTTCTATAAACTCAAATGATATATTTGCATTTCCCGGAAGTCTTTTTTGCGGATGGCCGTTAAGCCTGCAATTACTTATATTTGATGTTATACCCTCTATAAGCCTGTCTCTGAGCTTTGTAATTTTTTTGTTAGCTTCCTCCATTTCGGAAACGGCTATCTCAACGGCCTTGCCAAGTCCGACTATTGCCGGAACATTTTCCGTTCCGGCGCGCTTATTTTTTTCCTGGGCTCCGCCGTGTATAAGGTTTGATATTTTTATTCCTTTTCTTATATAAAGAGCTCCTACTCCCTTTGGCGCTCCCAATTTATGTCCCGACATTGAAAGCATGTCTATATTCATTTCGTTAACGTCTATATTTACGTGCCCTATAGCCTGAACGGCGTCTGTGTGAAAATAAATGCCGTTTTCTTTTGCTATTTTCCCTATTTTGGCTATTGGCTCTATTGTGCCTATTTCGTTGTTGGCAAACATAACTGAAATTAATATGGTATCCGGCCTTATGGCGCTTTTAACATCCTGAACAGATACAAGGCCAAATTCATCAACAGGAAGATATGTTATTTCATATCCGTGTTTTTCAAGAAACTCACATGTATGAAGAACAGCATGGTGTTCGATTTTAGTTGTTATTATGTGCCTGCCTTTTTTCTCAAGAGCGTCGGCAGTTCCTTTTATAGCCCAGTTGTCACTCTCGCTTCCTCCTGCCGTAAAATAAATCTCCTCCGGCAAAGCTCCTATGGCATCGGCCACCTGTTTCCTTGCTTTATCAATCGCTTTTTTGCTTTCCTTAGCAATATCATAAATACTTGAAGGATTTCCGTAAAAATCCATAAAATACGGTTTTATCTCATCAAACACCTCTTTTTTTACAGGTGTTGTAGCTGCATTGTCAAAATATATGCTTTTCATTTATCAGCACCAGCTTTCTTTTCATAATTCCTATCTGTTTACTATGTTTATATACTACTATTCCCATAGGATTTTGTCAATATGCTTTTGAAAATTTTTTTAAAATATTAATTCCGCCATATTTATCAACTAAAATATAAAAATTATGGCATGCCTTACTTAAACAAATATATATCTAACCCAAAACTTTGGCAGAATACAAATATAAAGGCATATCAAAGATTCTATTCCGCTTGTACTCATTGTGTATAAAAATTGATTTATATCAAAACTCTTACCTAAAAAATCACTATAAGCGCCTATATTTAACGTTGATTTAGGCAAAACAACATTCCCTATCCTATTATGCCGCTTATCGTATTTAAGCCGGCAAACCAATTAAATTTGCCATCTTTAAACATAATAAACTTTTTATATTTTTACTTCATTTATTTAAGACACCAACGTAATTTAATGTATCAATTCAGTTTTCATCATTATGCAAAATGAAAAACTCAAAATTTAAGGCCGCCGCCCAGAATGCGGGCAGCGACCTATTGTAAAACTTATGCTTTTAAAACCACTTAAATATTCAAATTTCCATAACTGTCAAAAACAAGTTCTTCTGGCTCCGAGCATATCTCAAGCCGTGGATTTTTCTTTATATCTTCAATCATGCCTTCCGATACGTATATGTATTCCAAATCAAGAGTATTTTTAACTCTTACTATTCTAACTTTTTCTTTATCTATTTCGGTGCATGTTTTTATACAAACCTGAAAGGTTTCCTTATCGTTTATCATAACCACAGGAACCTTTGAAAAATCAAGCACTGTTGAAGTTATGCTGTTGGGATATGTTATTTCAAAATCCATGTTATCAAACAATTTTCGGCTCACAGCGTCAGCAAGGCCTATTCCATGAGCGTTTCCATGGGTTTCTTCTGTAAGCCTTAAAACCGCTCTTTTCTGCGCCTTTATTCCTCCTGACGCGTATTCAGTGGCAAAAGCTCCCGTAACATTTGGGTCCATTCCCTCGCCGCTTATATTTTTGCCAAACTCGTCAACAATAAGCACATCGCATTCATCAATTAATATTTTGGGAAGATACTGGAACGACTCTTTTAAAAGTTCAGGTTCATGTTTGTCTATTTCATCAGGCGTCATGGCAATAATTCGGCATGTTTCGTCAAAGCTGTTTTCAAGTATGGCCAAACCAAATAATATAGGCGCGTTTTTCATTATAATTCTTCCAAACTCCGGCACCAAGCGGGCCATATATTTAAACCCATTTTTGTGGCAGCTTTCGGCGCCCTCCTGCTTTCCCAAACCTATTGTCATCATTTTCATAAGTCCGCTTTCATATTTGCCTCTAAAGGCCGTGTGGGCTTTTATTCTTCCGCATAAAATTATTCCGTCAGCCTCATAGGCGTTTTTATCAATTCTAACTTCAACCTCTTCCGGACGTATATCTCCAACAACCGTATGGCCAACAACAACCGTTTCCATAGATGATTTAATCTCACAGCCAATTGTTTCTTCGGTTACGCCAAGAGATGTTAATATATCCCTTTGGCCTTGGGCTGTTGCTCCTCCATGGCTGCCCATTGCCGGAATCACAAAGGGTAAAGCTCCTTTGTTTTTGCAAAAATCGGCTATGGTTTTTATTATAAGAGGTATATTGCTTATTCCTCTGCTGCCGCAAGTTATACATATTTTCATACCAGGTTTAATAAGGCTTGAGAATTTCTCATTTTCCAGCTGAGAGAATATAACATTTGGTATGTCGTCTTTATTTATCCTGTTGCGTTCAAACTTTTGACGGACCTTAACCATTTTAGGTATTTTAACGTCTTTTAAAAGATTTGTTATAACTCTTTCTTCCATTTAAAACGCCTCCCCTTTTATTAAACTCCAGCGGCTCCAAAAAGCCTTGGTATGCAAAGCGATATTTCCGGTATATAGGTAATAAGCATAAGAGCTACAAGCGTAGCCACAAGCAAAGGCAAAAGAGCTTTTACTATATCGCTTATATTTATTTTGGCTATGTTGCAGGCAACAAAAAGGTCAAGACCAACCGGCGGGGTTATAAGGCCAATGGCCAAGTTAACAACCATTATTATTCCAAAGTGCAGAGGATTTACCCCCACAGCCGTAGCCAATGGAAGGAGGAGCGGAACAAGCACTATAATAGCCGAGCTGGCATCAAGGAAACAGCCCGCTATAAGAAGAAGTATATTTATAAGAAGAAGTATAATAAATTTATTGCTTGTGGCTGCGCTTACCCATTTAACAAGAGCCGCCGGAACACCCTGACTTACTATTATGTATGAAAATGCCGAAGCCCCCATTATTATGAAAAGAACAGTAGCAGAACCTATGGCTGCTTTAACAAGCATGGATGGCACATCTTTAAATTTAAGCTCTTTGTAAAAGAAAGCGCCCACTATAAATCCGTAAACAACCGACACGCCAGCAGCCTCAGTCGGCGTAAAAACTCCTCCGTAAATACCTCCAAGTATTATTACCGGCATAAGCAAAGCGAAAAACGCACTTTTAAAGGCACGCCATATTGTTTTTAAGTTTCTTTCCCTTTTAACGCCCTTGTATCCATGTTTTTTTGATATTATAAAATTAAGTATTATAAGGGCTATGCCAAATAAAAATCCCGGTATAAAACCTCCCATAAACATATTTCCAACAGAAACCTCCGCCTGGACGGCATAAACAATCATAGGTATGCTTGGAGGTATTATAATTCCTATGGCGCCGGCTGTTGCCATAAGAGCCGCGGCGTATCTTATGTCATATTTAGCCTCTTTCATAGCCGGTATAAGTATTCCGCCAAGGGCCGCAACTGTTGCAGGTCCGGAGCCCGATATGGCCGCAAAAAACATACTTGTTAAAATTGCTATAACTCCAAGACCGCCTGGAACTGAACCTACAATCTCGTCGGCAAAGTCTATAAGCCGTTTAGACAGTCCGCCTGTTTCCATGAGAGAGCCGGCCAGCATAAAAAACGGGATAGCTATAAGAGAGTATGAATCCGACGCGGCGTAAACAAGCTGCGGCACAAGCGTTGCCGGAAGCTTTCCAACAACCACTATCGCTATAAGTGACGAAAAACCAAGACTTACGGCTATTGGAACATTTATAACAAGAAAAATTACAAAAGTAATTAAAACTATATATACCATAGGCGACATAAAAACACCTCCCCGTTAAAGCAAACCCTCTGAAATATGAGTGCTGTCATTTTTGCCTTTATTTTTCACATCCTCAATTATAACCTGTATAATTCTAACTATTGTTAAAGCAAAGCCTACTATAAGAGATATTGACACCATCCATACCGGAAGTCCCATAGCTATGGTCTTTTGACCTGTGCTGAATTGCTGCATTGTAACTCCAGCTGAATAATATATCATGGCAACACAAAAGGCTATTGTTATAACATATGCCGCCATTGATACTATATTTTTTGCCTTTTTAGGCAGGACTCCCACAATGGCGTCAACACCCATATGGCTTCTTGTTCTGAAACCAAGACTTATTCCAAGGCACGAACTCCAAACAAAGAGCGCTCTTAAAAGCTCCTCAGACCAAGGCATTGAGTAGTGAAAAACATATCTTGTTATTACTTGAACAAAGCAGACCACTGTCATTATAGTAAAAGAACAGCAAAGCAGGCCTTCCTCAATATGATTAAATATTTTCAAAAAAACGTTGTCTTTCATAATACTCCTCTCCTTTTTAATATAAAAACAAGAGGTTAGGCCCACACCCAACCTCTTATATAAGCCTAATAAATGCTAAAACATTTCCATATTAAGTTTTACATTCACGCAGCGGTTTCAGAAGATTCCACCCTTGATGAATTTGATAACGAAGCGCTTTCGCTGTTTCCATGAACCTTTTCTTTTGCCTCTTCAACGGCCTGTATAAGTCCGTCTACAAGGTCACTGCCCAATTTTTCTCTATACTCTTCATAAACAGGTTCAACCATTTCCCTAAACACAGCTTCCTGTTCAGGTGTTAATGTTGTTACCTCACAGCCATAGTCCTTAAATGTTTGTATATTCTCGGCATCAGCTTCGGCTATAAGCTGATTTATATACTGCGCCGCATCTTTTGACGTCTGAACGAATATTTCTTTATCATCCTCCGAAAGTCCGTCTATAAAAGCTTTGTTAAACATTATAAAAGCCGGGTCCCAGCAATAAGTCCAGTCGGTAATATACGGGCAAACTTCATAAAGCTTATTTGAGTCTATAACAGCTACTGGATTTTCCTGACCGTCAACCGTTCCCTGCTGTATCGAAGTGTAGACCTCGGACATATTTAATATGGTTGGGTCAGCTCCCCATATTTTAAAAGAATCCACAAGAGAGTTGGCCTCCGGCACCCTTAATTTAAGTCCCTTCATGTCATCGGGAGTTTCTACCTTCCGTTTGGAATTTGTAAGCCACCTCATTCCGTTTTCACACACAGCAAATGATATACAGCCGTTATCCTCAAGCCATGTCATAGCCTCTTTTCCTATATCCGTGTTGTTCATTACCTCAAACCCTGTTTCTCTGTCCGGAAACATAAACGGCAAGGAAAGAGCTGCATATTTTTCATCAAAGCCCTGATAGCTTAATCCAGAATGTATCATTATCTGCAAAGCACCTGTTCCTGTCATCTCAACTATGGAGCGGTTGCTTCCACCCGAAAGGGAGCCAGAGGGGTGAGCCTCTACATCGTATCTTCCGTCGGTTCTTTCATATAAAAGGTCCCCAAGATACTCAAGGCCCAGCTGCCACGGGTGTGTGTCGTTAAATGGGTGCGAGGCAAGAAGTATTTCCGTTTTAGTTTCACCGCCGTCAACACTCTCACCTGATGCTGACGCCTCCGCCGAAGAACCGCAACCTGCAACCGCTCCAGAAGCTATCACTAATGACGCGATAATTGCTGTAATCCTTAAACCCTTCTTCATAACTTAATTCCCCCTTTTAACAATATGACATACTATCTCGTATCTTTTATACAAGCAGTAATACTATGTGTATTAAGAATATCATATACCTCATACTATGTCAATCACATTTCAATTTATACATATTTTTCGTAATTTTATATAATTTTTTATAATATTTTTGGACAAGTTTTAAAATATACCTAATTTTTATTGTAATTATAACTAAATGCTCCCCCCACCCTAATATTTTATAAGACATATGACATACTATGTTATATTTTTGAATATTTATTATCATATGATGTTTAATTTTTAAAGATAGTATGTCTTTGATGCGCTTGTATCAAATTATGTCTCTAATAGGGTATTTTTGTTGAAATTAAATATTACACGCAGTATAATGTTCACTATACAAAATAGAAAATTGGAGGTGACATAACTTGAGAAAATATGTCTCTTTATCCGAGGAAACCGCTGAAAAACTAAAACACATGATACTTGATGAAGGAATATATTCGCCCGGTCAAAAACTCCCCAATGAAAGCGACCTGTCTAAAGAGCTGTCTGTAAGCCGCACTTCCATACGTGAAGCCGTTAAAATACTTATATCAGGAAATATTCTTGAGATACGCCGAGGTGTAGGCACATTTGTTAAAGAAAATCCCGGAGCCGCGTCAAACCTATTTGATATGCTATATTTAAGCGACAAAAAAGAAACATTAAAGGAGTCCCTTAACATAAGACTTATACTTGAGCCGGCTATGATAAAGCAAACAATAGAATTTGCTACCGAAGAAGAGATTGAGAAAATATTCGAGGCGGAAATGAAATGCCGAGAGGATATTTTAAACGGAAAACTTTTTATGGAATCGGACAAACTTTTTCATGAAGCCATAGCAAGGGCGTCTCATAATAAAATATTCGAGCAGCTTATGCCGCTGCTTCATCAATCCATAACTATAATAAATTATTCTATGAAAGATGAGAAAATAAAAGACGACTTCAAGGAAAACGCCGTTATATATCACAAAAAAATAGCGGAGTGCATAAAAAACAAAGACTATGTAGGGGCAGAGATATACTCAAAAACCCATGTTTATAATGCAATTAAAATAATGAAAATGCTTTAAGATTTCTCTCTTAAAAATTCAGCCTTTTTAATTACACAATTAAAGTTAATTTACCTACATAAAAAGCTCCGGAAAAATCCGGAGCTTTTTTTAGAACTTAAATATTCCTTGGAAGAAAACAATCAGTATAAGAAGCGGCACTATAAAAGTTAAATAAAATCTGCACCATTTTGGAATTTTTGCTCCGCTTCCTGTGTTGGCTTCTTTAATATAGTTGTCCCAACCCCAGCCGTAACGGCTTACGCAGAAAACAAGATATACAAGAGACCCAAGCGGAAGAAGAAGGTTACTTACAAGAAAATCCTCAAAATCCATAATAGTGCTCCCTTCTCCCAACGGCTGAATTGACGAAAGCACATTAAACCCAAGCACACAAGGAAGGCTGAGTATAATAATAAGCACTATATTAACAGCACACGCCTTTTTTCTGCTGCAATTAAACATATCCATAGACGATGATATTATGTTCTCAAAAACGGCTAAGACCGTTGAGAAAGCCGCAAAAGCCATAAAAATGAAAAACAGCGCGCCCCATATCCTTCCTGCGGGCATATTGTTAAACATATTAGGCAGTGTTATAAATATAAGATTAGGACCGCTGTCCGGCTCTATGCCAAAGGCAAAGCAAGCCGGAAATATTATAAGTCCCGCAACTATGGCAACACATGTATCAAGCACGCCAATTCTTAAAGATTCCCCAAGAAGGGCGTGTTCCCTTCCTATGTAGCTTCCAAATATGGCCATAGCCCCTATTCCAAGGCTTAACGTAAAAAATGACTGGTTCATGGCGGCTACTATTGTGGGCCATACACCAACTTCTACCATTCTGTTAAAATCTGGCAAAAGATAAAATTTAAGGCCCTCGGCGCTTCCTGGAGTTATAATACTGTTTATGGCAAGAATTATCATTATAACCATTAAAGAAACCATCATAACCTTGGTTACTTTCTCTACACCTCTTTGAAGACCCATAGAACATATTCCAAATCCGGCCAGAACAACAAAAATCATCCACCCTCCCATAACAAGTGGCTGCGAGAGCATTCCGGAGAATATGGCACTCACCTCATCAACGGCCTTTCCCGCAAACTGCCCTGTAAGCATAAGATAAAAATAGTGCAGCATCCAGCCTGTAACGGTTGTATAAAACATCATAAGCAGATAATTTCCGGCTATGGCAAAATAGCTGTGTATATGCCACTTTTGTCCCGGCTTTTCAAGGGCCGTATAGGACTTTGCTATACTTTTTTTGCTTGCCCTTCCAACGGCAAACTCCATTGTCATTACTGGCATTCCCATAACAACAAGAAAAAACAGGTATATAAGCACAAAAGCTCCGCCGCCGTAAAGTCCCGTTATATACGGAAACCTCCACACATTTCCAATTCCTATGGCGCAGCCAGCGCTTAAAAGTATAAACCCAAGCCGTGAGCCAAGTTTCTCCCTTTTTTCCATAAAAAGCGCACCCCTTAAAATCAATTCCTTTTACACTTTAAAGTGTATTATTAAAAATAAAAAACGGCGGGTATAAAACTCCCGCCGATTATAATTAAGTTTTCAGTATATAACGTCATTTAAAATACCTGCCTATTAAAATAATATAATATATTATTTTAATACATAAATCTATATAAATCAACACAACATCAAGTTGTATTTTATTTAAAACATTATAAACTTAAAACTCTTCTTCAAGCTCATCCCTTCTGCGCAGTTTTTGCTTTATTTTTGATATTATGCCGCTTACAAGCTCAAAAAGTTTTGTTAAATATCTAAATACCGATTCTGTAGCTATAATGAAAATCCCAAGCAAAAGAGCCGTTTTAACCGATACACCGTGTATCTCGAAAAGGTCGTTCATAAACACAACGCAAAGTATGAAAGCCGCTATAACACCTATAAGTACGCTGCCTCTAAGAAGGTTAAGGGGCTGCATTATTTTATAAAGTATTAAAAAGCCTACCATAGCAAGAAGTATTGTGCTTACAACTGATACATCATCGCCGTCAAGTCCAAAGTATCCGCTGTATATAACAAAAGCGAAAACCATTCCAAAATCCGTAAGCCCACCTGGCAAAGCCTTATAAAGCACGTTTTTCATAAATCCGCCTTTTATTATGTCGAAATTATTCTCTAAAGTAAGCAGAAAAGCTGGAATACCTATTGTAAAAGTACTTATTAGGGATATTTGCGGCGCCTTAAGCGGATAATCCAGCATAAATATTATGGTGCTTACCGAAAGCAAAAATGAGAATATATTTTTTACTATAAAAAGACTTGATGAACGCTGTATGTTATTAACAACCCTCCTGCCCTCGGCAACCACATTTGGCAGCTTAGAGAAATTGGAGTCAATAAGCACTATCTGCGCAGCCTGAGCCGCCGCGCTGCTGCCTGAGGCCATGGCTATTGAGCAGTCCGCGTCTTTTAAAGCCAAAACATCGTTTACCCCGTCGCCTGTCATGGCAACAGTGTTACCTTTTGCCTTAAGGGCATTAACAAGCAGTCTTTTTTGCTTTGGCGTAACACGGCCAAAAACCGTAAACTTATCGCATATATCACCTATCTCGTCATCATTTATAAGGGACATATCAACATAGCTGTCTGCACCTGATATTTCCGCCTCTCTGGCAACAGCGGAAACCGTTACCGGATTGTCGCCGGATATTACTTTTATCTCAACACCCTGTCCGCCAAAGTATTTAAATGTGTCAACGGCTTCCTTTCGTATAGGGTTCGATATTGTAACAAGACATATAGGATTTATACCCTCAATAAGTTTTCCGCCGTCGGCCTTTCCCTTATATTCGGCAAAAAGAAGTACTCTTTTGCCCTCCTTGCTTAAGCTATCGCATTCCTTTCGGCACTTTTCAAAGGTTTCCGACTGCCCCATAACAAATTCCGGCGCTCCAAGAACATAGCACCTGCCGTCATTTAAGTTAACAGCACTGTATTTATACTCTGACGAAAACGGCACCGGAATGCCTTCCAGTTTTTCCGTTTTATTGGTAAAATACTTTTTTATGGCCTCAGAAGTTTCGTTTGCTGACGTTTGGGTATTTATAAAGCCGTTAAGCAGCTTTTTAGACTCAACAAGCCCCTCATCTCCAACAGGTATTACATCATTAACCTCCATTTCCGGCTCGGTTATTGTTCCTGTTTTATCAAGACAAAGTATATTTACTCTGGCTAAAGTCTCAATACATTTCATATCATGCAAAAGCACTTTTTTAAGGGCAAGCCTTCCGGCGCTTACGGCCAAAGCCACACTTGTTAAAAGATACATTCCCTCCGGTATCATTCCAACAACAGCCGCCACTGTAGCCGATATACTGTCGCTGAAGCTGTATCCTTTCATTCCATAGTGCTGAACAAAAAGAAGAACTCCTATAGGTATTATGGCTATGCCCACAAATATTAAAAATCTATTCATAGACCTTAACATTTGCGACTGTTCTTTATTGTTTATTTTTTTCGCCTCAAGGGTAAGCTTTGCGGCATAAGAATCCATACCGACCTTTTCCGCGCAGGCGCGGCACTTTCCGGCAACTATAAAGCTGCCCGAAAGAAGCTCGTCTCCCTCTGTTTTAACAACTTCATCACTTTCACCCGTCAGAAGGGACTCGTTAACATATACCTCTCCGCTTTTTACAACGGCATCGGCGCAGATTTGGTCTCCGGCAGAAAACTCTATAATGTCATTCACAACAATGTCATTTATTTTAATTTTTTTTAGCTGACCTTCACGCACGACGTTTATTTTTGTGGCGCTTATAACCTTAAGCTTGTCCAATATTCTTTTTGAGTTTATCTCCTGAAATATTCCTATACAAGTGTTGGCTATTATAACCGGCAGAAAAAGCATATCCTTAAAATTTCCGGATATTATAACAAGCACAGTTAAAACAGCAAATATCATGTTGAAATAAGTTAAACAGTTTTCCTTAATTATGTCTTTAACAGTCTTTGACGACGTATCCTCTATTATATTCAAAAGCCCCGCCGCTTTTCTTTGGTTAACCTCATCGTTAGAAAGTCCCTTTTCAGGGTCAGGACTATAAAGAACAACATTTTTTTCGGTTTCTTCCTGTGTGACAGCTTGGTCAGCCCCTATTTCGTCTTCTGCTCCTTTGGCTTGCTCTGCCTGTCGGGCCACTTCTTTTTCCTCGCCGCCAACATCAATTATATTCTCTACTTTTTTCTTCTCATTTTCTTCCATAAGCACCATTCCCAACTTAAATAAATACAATACAAACAAATATAAAAAGTCCTTTTGGCATATTTTACCACTAATTAGGCATAAGGCAAAGCATATAAAAATATTATTTCCTCTTATAAGCAAAAACACACCTAAATAAAACAGGTGTGTTAAAAGGTTTTAAATTATAAGATACACCAAACCGCATACAACGCCTATGCCAAACATTATAAGCGATATTGTAAGATTTTCTCTAAATCCTGTTATTTCGCCATGCTTATCCTCAGAATATCTTGAAAAATAAGCGTCTTCTCTAAAGTCCCTTTCTCCATCGTAAGATATATCGTCATAGTTAAACAAAAAGTACAAAACAAGCTGCACGCCATATGAGTACACATCACACATAAAACGTATAACTTTCACTAAGGCTATAAGCCCGTAAAGAAGCAAATTTTCAAAAAGACTATATAAAAACGAGGCTACAGTTAACGCAGCATCAATAATTGATGGCAGCGTAAAATCAAGTGCCTTAGACAACGTGCCCGCCACCGCATAGCCGATTGTCGGAAGTATTTTAAGCACAACCGGCCTGTATATGCTGTTTTCAATATTAAGCCAAACTGGCCAAACATCTTTATAAACAGTATTTCCAGCTTCTTTTGACATAAGAAATTTTTTGATAAAAACAAAATACACAACAGCACCTATGACTACCGATATAAAAGCCCCTTTAAGATTTACAAGAGAAAAATAATGAACCGAGTGGTCTGGCGGCACGCTTCCTAAAAAGCCATATGAAACACCGGCTATTTTGTCCAGCGTGGCATGAGGCGCTATGCCGAACACTGATATTAAAAGAGCGCATATTATAAGAACTGCCGATGATACTTTGTTCATATAGCAGTCATTTTTCAAACTGTGATTTTCTTTTTTAGGACTTTTCTCCTTTTCAACAAACAGCGCTGCAAAAATTTTTGTCATATAAGCCAGTGTAAGGCCGCCGGATATAAGAAATATCCATTCAACAGCGTTAAAAATTGTTAATCCGCCATGAGTTCCGCCATGGGCAATATACTCCACAATACTCTCATGTATAAGAGTTTTACTTATATAGCCACCCCAAAGAGGTATTCCGGCTATTCCCAAAAGGCCCTGCAAAAACACAAATTTCAAAAGAGGCTTGTCGCGTCCCCAACCTTTAATGTCATTAAGATTAAGTTTATGTGTATTCATATACACAACTCCGGCGCACAAAAACAATGTAAGCTTTATTACCGAGTGATTAACCACATGAAGTATAGCTCCGGCGGCAGCAAGAGAATTTTCCTCTCCAAGAAGCCCGCTCATGCCTATGGCAACCATTATAAAGCCTATCTGCGAAAGAGAAGAGCAGGCAAGGGTGCGTTTAAGGTCAACAGAAAACACCGCTAAAAACGCTCCAAGAAACATTGTTATTGTTCCTATTGAAAGTATAAACATTCCCCACCTGGCATCGTGCATAAAAACCTGACAGCTTAAAGCCATAACGCCGAATATTCCCGTTTTTGTAAGCACGCAGCTTAAAATAGCGCTTGCCGGCGCTGGTGCCGCTGGGTGCGCCTCTGGAAGCCATATATGAAGCGGAAACGCTCCGGCTTTGGCCCCAAAGCCTGTAAATATTAAAACCCCGTAAATATAGTATGGCGTTTTTCCGTTATCGGCGGATATTATTTTACCCAGCTCCGAAAAATTCAGTGTGCCGGCGCTGTGATACATAAAAAACATTCCGGCAAGAGTGGCCATTCCGCCTATTATGGCAACGGCTATATATGTCATGGCTGCTTTTTGGGCTTTTGGGCTTTCATCGTGTATAACAAGCACAAAAGAAGTAAATGACATTATTTCAAAAAATATAAGCGCCGTAAAAAAGTCCGATGAAAGGAACACACCCATTGTGCTTCCAAGGGTAACCAGCATAAAAAAGTAATACCTGTTGCGGTTGCGGTAGTTTTTAAAATATTCTGCCGAAAAAAACGTTGCCATAAGCCAAACAAATGACGCCGCCACAGTAAATACTCCCCTTATGCCTCCGCTTTCAAAATTTATGCCAAGGCCGCAGAAAGAGTTTAAATGAAAAACAGAGCTTTGACCAAACACAAGCAGCACAGCGGCAAACTCGGCCAAAACCACAACATCGGCGGCATAGTTTCTGGCGCTTTTATTAAATCGTCCTATAATATAAGACACAACGCCTCCAGCCATTGGAAAGAGTACAAGAAATAAAAGTATAAAGTTATTTTCCAAAACAAAACCTCCTTCCAAATTATATACTGGAAGCTATAACGTCAAACACATACAAAAGCGGCGTTGGGAAAAAGCCGATTATAACAGAAACAACCGTAAGCACTATTATGGTTGATTTCATAAGTATTCCCGGGTCTTTAACCATAGTATCGTCCCTGCCGCGCAGAGCCTCGCTTTTTGGAAAAAAGGCGGCTATAACTATTGTAAATATATAAAGGGCCGTAAGCAAAGCCGACACTATAAGCACAAAAATACCTGCGTAGGCTAACAGATTATTAATCTGCACCGCCGAAACGGCTATATTCCACTTACTGTGGAAACCGGCAAATGGAGGAACTCCTACAAGCCCCATGCCGCATATTGTGAAACAACCGAATATAATTGGCATTTTTGTTCCTATTCCTTCAATCTCCTTCACATATTCCCTGTGGGTCTGCACAAGTATGGCTCCTGTACAGAAAAACAGCGTTATTTTTAAAACAGCATGATAAACCATATGCAAAAGTCCGCTGGCAAGGCCCCCCTGACTCATAAGTGAAATACCAAAAATTATGTATGACAAATTGCTTACTGTTGAATAGGCCAGCCTTCTTTTAATATGAGACGTTTTAATCGCCATTCCGGAGCCTATTAATATAGTTATCATAGCTATAGCCATAATTGTATACTGCGCCCATGAATCTCTTAAAATATATGCCCCGAAAGAAAAATACGTAAGTCTTATTATGGCAAAAACACCCGATTTTACAACGGCTACGGCATGAAGAAGTGCCGTTACTGGAGTCGGTGCCACAGCAGCCGTAGGAAGCCAGAAAAACAGCGGAAAAACGGCCGCTTTAACGCCAAATCCAAAAAATGTTATTATATAAACAAGCCTTATTACATCAAGATTATTTTTTATTTCTCTTAAGTTAAGTATTCCGCCCATTAAAAAGTCTGTGCCGTCGCTATAGGATATAATAATTACAAGGCCTATAAACGCCATTGCCGCGCCGCCCATCATAAATATTATATACATTTTTCCGGCATGAAAGGCTTTGGCGTCCATCTCGTGCATAACAAGAGGAAGCGTGGCAAGAGTAAGAAACTCATAGAAAAGATACATCGTAAGCATATTAGCCGAAAAAGCTACGCCCATTGTAATGCCAAATGACATAACAAAAAACGTGAAAAATCTTTGCTCATCCTTTTCATGGCTCATATACTCAAAAGCGTAAAGGGTTGTTATCGGCCACAAAATAGAAACCATTGTTCCAAAAACTGTTGAAAGACCGTCTACCTTGAATGCTATTTTAAGTTTTTCTGAAAAAGTGAATACATTTGTGTATGTTTCCGGAACAGCATATATTGATATAAGAGAAAGAATCGTATTTATAACAACAATGGATATTGTAATCCAGCGCATTTTGGTCTTGTTCTCAAAAGGCTTTGCCAATATTAAAAAGCTTGCTATAAACGGAAACACCACCGGCAGAACTGTTATGTAAGAGCCCATCATATACCACCTAAAACCTTTTTAAAATATACCGCTAAAAATCTCCGTAAAAAAGTTTACGAATCCGGAAGGGAACATTCCAAAAAACAAAATGCACGCCGAAAGCACTATAAGAGGAAACAGCATAACAGCTCCCGGCTCTTTTTTGCTTAAAGCCTCATAATTAAAGCCGTTTCCCGGAAAAAACGCCTTCACAACTATGGTAAACAAATATCCGGCCGTAAGAAGGGCTGAAAGTATAAGCACAAATATGCCAAGTATTGGAATTATATTGCCTATTGAGCAATCAAGAGCTCCTTCAGCCAAATACCACTTGCTTATAAATCCGGCCGTAGGAGGTATTCCTACAAGGGAAAGAGATGCGACCGTAAAGCACAACATAACAACTGGCATGTTTTTTCCTATGCCTGTAAGCTCGCTTACATATTTTTTCCCTGTCCGGTTTATAATAGCTCCTGACGAAAGGAAAAGAGTGTTTTTGGCTATGGCATGGCCTATAACCTGCAAAAGTGCTCCTGAAAGAGCCTGAGGAGTCATTAAAAACACTCCAAAAAGCACATAAGACACTTGGCTTATTGTTGAATATGCCAAACGTTTTTTAAGAAGATTTTCTTTATAGGCCAGCATAGAGCCCATAAAAATTGTAAACACCGCCAAACACAGAAGAGCCGTCTGCGCCCATGTGCCTCTCACAAAATCAACACCAAAAAGATAATACGTTGTTCGTATTATGGCCAAAACGCCGCACTTTGTTATAAGTCCCGACAAAACGGCGCTTGCCGGAGCCGGAGCAACCGGATGTGCCGTCGGCAGCCACGCATGCAGCGGATACATACCGGCTTTACAGCCAAAACCTATTATCATTTCAAAATATATAATCCTTAAAACATTCTCATGTCCTGCTATAATTGACGGGTCAAGAACGCCACCAGGGGTAAATTCCGTTGAGCTTCCGTAAACACAAAGGAAGAAAAATCCTATAAGGCCAAGGCCCGCACCAAATATAGAGTATCCCATATATTTTAAGCCGGCCGTTATAGCCTCTTGAGTTTCGCTGTGGAGAACAAGAGGAACTGTCATAAGAGTCATAAACTCATAAAACAGGTACATTGTCATAAAATTGGCCGAGTAGGATATTCCAAGAAGCACTCCCAATGATATAAGATAAAAAAAGAAAAATCTGCCTACATGTTCTTCCTTTTTCATATAGTCCATTGAGAAAATTGCCGCCATAAGCCATATTCCCGATATAAGGCATGAAAATATCCTTCCAAGGCCGTCACAAAAAAAGGATATGCTTAGCATTCCGCTTATTTGCCAAACTGTAACAGCCATATCGCCATCTACATTAAAAGCTATGTAAAAAACAACAGCCGTTTCAACAGCCAGAAGGGCAAACAAAACAGTCTCCCAAAAACGTTTTTTTTGCAGCAACGGCATAAAAAAGCCGCACAGCATAGGAAAAAATATAGGAAAAAGCAATATATAATCTCGCATCTATTTCTGTCCTCCGTAAATAAATACAAAATATCAATGCATAAGCCAAAGTCCAATTTCTATGGCGTCAAGTATTTTGTCATAATATGTGCCTACAAAAATGTTAACCGCCATAAATAAAATGACCGAAACAACAAAAGATGTTCTTCTTTCAGGATTTACTTTAAAGTTAAAATCATCAGGTTTTAAAGAGCGCCATATATCAACAACCGGCGGTATAAAATACATGGCGTTAAGCACCATACTGGCAGCCAAAACAATAAGCGCTATGGCCATTTTCATAGGCGAGTAAAAAGACGCCAAAGCAAGATACAGTTTAGCGGCAAAGCCCGCAAGAAGCGGCACTCCCACTATTGAAAGAGCGCCTATTGTAAAGCCTATTCCGGCCACAATATCCTTATGGGCTATTCCTTTAAGGCAATGAGAAGACTCATTTCCATAAGATATGTCCTTCATTCTGCCTACACATATAAAAAGCATTGATTTTGTTACGGCATGGGCTATCATATAAAGCATTGCCGCCGTAAGGCCAACTATTGTTCCAAGACCAATCCCTATATAAATATATCCTATCTGTGCCACTGATGAGTATGCCAAAACACGCCTTATGCGTCTTTCTTTAAGAGCCAGAACTGAGCCTATTATCATTCCGCAAGCTCCCAAAAAAAACAGGAGGTTTGTAAGGTGCATATTGCTTATCATTCCCATTGAAAAGATACATGTATAAATTTTGACCAAAAATATTATGTAGCTTTTAAGCACAAGCCCCGAAAGTATTCCGCTTGACGCTGGAGTAGCCGAGTCGTAGGCCCCAGGAAGCATTGTGTGAAAAGGAAAAAGAGCGCTTTTGGCGCCTATTCCCAGAGTAAAAAGGCCTATTGTTATTATAAGAGGAAAATTATATTCCCCCGTTATATAAATATGAAGCACTGAGTCTTTAAGCTGTGTAAAAAGCAGGTGGCCAGTTATTGTGTACAAAAAGGCTATGGCTAAAAGTATCATTCCAGAGCCGAGAAGGCTCATTATAAGATACCTTATCGTTGACAATATGCTTGTTCCGCTGTCCTTACTCATTATAAGAGCGCAGGAGCATATTGTGTTTATTTCTATAAAAACATATCCTGTAAACAGGTCGTTAGTATATATAAGGGCAATCATAGCGCCGAAGACAAGACTGAGCATAACAAAATACATGCTCTGCTTTTCAGGCAATATGTCTTTTTCTATCATATATTCCCCGCCTATAACGGTAAGTATCATAACAACCGAAAATGACAGGGATAAAATAGCCTCAAGCGGTCCCGCTTTAAGCTCATTTCCCCATGGAGCCGGAAAATGCCCCATAAGGAATGTAAATCTTTCAACGCCAGACAAAGTGTGTACAAGAAGAACGGCTGACATAAGACCTATAACAAAAATGCAGGCTATATGAAATCTTCTTGCTGTTTTGCCGTTTTTTATAA
>CAJFUS010000108.1 GCA_904420235.1 Candidatus Neoanaerotignum tabaqchaliae | reverse complement strand
CCTTCGATTATAATAAAAATGCGGTCTGCCAACTGCATAAATAATCGAAGGGAGGACATTAAGAAATGAGTCTTAATGATATAAATAGATTATCACATACAAGCTGGAATTGCAAATAACATATAGTGTTTATATATCAAGAATTTATAACTTAAACCTAAATCATGAACTACGGACAGAAAAATAAAGTACGCATTTTTTAATTTTAATATATATTGATAGGTGAAATTTAATTATAAATTAAACGTCACTTGAGACAACTTTAAAAATATTCTTTTAATATTGCGTATAAGACAGTTAAACTTTATACTTATTTTTAAAACAGCAAAAGTCACAAAAACGAAATTGACTGCACGAAACGAGTAATATATGATATTTGTAGAAAAATTACAGGAGGATTATATGAACGAAAAACTTGATTTAAACATCAGGAAGGTTTATGCGTCCCTCAGAAAATCGGAGAAAAAAACGGCCGATTATATTCTTAATTATAAAGGCAGCTTTACAGAGCTCACCCTTGAGAAAATAGCCAATGACGCCGATGTAAGCCAGCCAACAGTATTAAGATTTATAAAGGCTCTTGGATACAGCGGTTTTAAGGAATTTCGTTATGTGCTTGCCAAAGAGGACGAGAGGGATGAAAACGACGGGTTTTTATACGGCTTTAAATTTACTGAAAACGATGATGTATCAATAGTGCCTGAAAAAGTAATAAGTACGTCAATAGAACAGCTTAAAAATACTTTGCTAAGCATAAGTCAGGAAAGTCTTAAATCTGCGGTTGATACTATAATAAATGCCGAAAGCGTAGTTGTTTATTATGTTGAAAATTCTTCCTGTGTGGCCGAGGATCTTATTACAAAGCTTATGTATCTTGGAATTAACTGCTGCTCATACAGCGACTATTATACACAGGCCGTAAGCGCCAGAAATCTTAAAAAAGGCGATGTGGCCATTGGAATATCATATTCGGGCTGTTCAAAAGGAACCGTAGACGCTGTTATACAAGCAAAGCGCGCAGGGGCAACAGTAATAGCCATAACAAATTTCAGCAACGCTCTTATAGTTAAATATGCCGATTTGGTTTTATGTACAAGTGACAGACAGTTTATGTATGGAAGCGCCATATTTTCAAGAGTTTCTCAAATGGCTGTTATTGACATGATTTATACGGGAATTATTTTAAGCGACTATAAAAAATATACAAGTATATTGGATAGAAACAGCAGAATTATAAAAAAACAGGCTTACGAAAATAGCGATATATGATATGGCTTAAACAGGCGGCGAGGGCCGCTTTTTTATTTTTATAAAGCATAAATACACTGAAAATATGTAGAATTTCTACATATTTTTTTACATTTATTTAATATAACTTTACAAAATCAAGATAGAAACTATTTGCACTCTCGTGATTTAATTTGTCCTGTAGTAAGCAAGAAAACGCAATATTTTAATAAACGGGTTTAAAAATGAAAGAGGGAAAGATATATGCTTGAGATTAAAAATCTAAAAAAGTCATATGACGGAGTTACTATTCTTCACGACATAAATCTTAAAATTGAGGACGGCGAGATAGTTTCAATACTTGGTCCGTCAGGCTGCGGCAAAACAACTTTGCTTAACCTTATACTTGGCCTTACAGAGGCCGACAGCGGTGAGATAATTTTTAACGGTAAAGACGTGGCAAAGTGCCCTATGGAGGAAAGAGGCTTTAACATTGTTTTTCAGGATTATGCTCTTTTCCCAAATCTTAATGTATATAAAAATATAACATATGGCTTAAAAAATAAGCCAAATATATCAACAAAGCAGGAAGTTGAGGATATGATAGACCTTCTTGGACTTAGAGAGCATTTAAACAAAAAAATAGAACAGCTTTCGGGTGGGCAAAAGCAAAGAGTGGCCCTTGCAAGAACAATGGTTATGAAACCTAAAATTCTGCTTCTTGACGAGCCTTTAAGTGCCCTTGACGGAGTTATAAAAGAATCTATAAAAGAGAAAATAAAACAAATAGCAAGAGAGTTTAAACTTACAACAATTATAGTTACCCACGACCCAGAGGAGGCTCTTACACTTTCAGATAAGGTTCTTATAGTAAACAATGGAACAATATCTCAGTTTGGAAAACCACAGGATATAATACAAACCCCTGATAACGATTTTGTTAAGGAGTTTATATTAAATCAGCTTTTAATTAAAAAGAACAACATTTTCAGCCTTTTTGCCCAAGGCATGTCACAGCGGGCTGAGGCAGTGTAAGGTGAAACGGCCATGGAAAACAGAATTAAAGAGAAAGAAATAAAAATTATATTTTTATTTGTAGCAGCGCTGTTTGCCGTATTTCTGCTTATACCAATAGCAAGGCTTTTTATAAAGTCTTTTGAGTTTGAAGGAAGTATAGGCCTTGGAAATTATATAGAGGTGCTTACAGGCAGAGGATTTATAACAGCTTTTGGCCACAGTATAGCAATATCGTCGGCCAGCGCTGTTGTAACAACTGTTTTGGCTTTTATACTTACATACACAATTCATTACAGCGGCATACCAAAAACATATAAGCTTTTAATACGCCGCCTTGCAGTTTTGCCTATGCTTCTTCCAACCATAACATACGGCTTTGCCATTATATATTCTTTTGGAAAACAAGGGCTTATAACTCAAATTTTGGGACGCCAGCTTTTTGATATATACGGCTTCAATGGCCTTCTGTTGGGATATGTTATATATACACTTCCGGTATCGTTTCTTCTTGTAAGCAACACAATGGAGTATGTGGACAAAAAGTTTACAGTTGTTTCCCGCATTATGGGAGACAATCACATACAAACATTTATAGGCACAGTTTTAAGGCCGCTTCTTGGAACTTTGGCCGCGTCATTTGTTCAGTGCTTCTTCCTATGCTTTACTGATTACGGTATTCCGGCCTCTGTTGGAGGGGAATATGACGTTGTGGCAACTGTGCTTTACAACGAAATGCTGGGAAGCATACCAAATTTCAACACCGGCTCAACGGTAGCTATGTTTATGCTTGTTCCGTCGGTTGTTACAATAGCTCTCCTTCATTATCTTGAAAAATATAATATCCGCTATAACAAAATATCCAGCATTGAGATAAGAAAAAATACGGCGAGGGACATAATCCTTGGGGCCGCAAGCGGAATTATACTTATAGCTGTAATATCGGTTTTCGCTGTTATTTTTGTGGTGCCTCTTGTTTATGAATGGCCGTACAGAATTGAGTTTACGCTTGAGCATGTAAAAAGCGTGCTTACAGACAGAAGCCTTATAGGTGTTTATAAAAACTCTATTATAGTGGCTGTGCTTACGGCGTTTTTCGGCTCGCTCACAACATACGGAGCAGCTTTAACAACAGCCAGAAGCGGAATTTCAATAAAAGCCAAAAGGCTTGTTGAAAATATATCGCTTGTAACAAACACGATACCCGGCATGGTAATTGGTATAGCCTATATGCTTATATTCTCGGGAACGCCACTTCAAAACACCTTGGCCATAATTATAATATGCAATATTGTGCATTATTTCTCAACGCCATATCTTATGATAAAAAACTCGCTTTCAAAAATGAACGCATCTTGGGAAACAACGGCTATGCTAATGGGCGATACATGGCTTAAAACAATAGTAAGAGTTGTTACGCCAAACGCTATGTCAACTATACTTGAGGTTTTCAGCTATTACTTTGTTAACTCTATGGTTACCGTAAGCGCGGTAATATTTATAGCCGGCGCAAGGACAATGGTTATTACAACAAAAATAAAAGAACTTCAATACTATACAAAATTTAACGAGATATTTGTGCTTTCGCTTCTTATACTTTTAACAAATATCATAGCAAAAGCTGTTTTCGGCTATTTAGCCGTAAGAAAAAATAAATCAAAAAACTAAAATTATGGGGGAAATTGAAATGACAAAATTTAAAAAAATGATTGCTCTTGCATTAACGTTTGGGGTGGCAATATCAGCCTTTGCGGGCTGTTCAGGCTCGTCAGGCTCCGGAGACAGTGAGGTTGTTATCTACACTAATGCCGACGACGAAGCTATTGAAGCCATGAAAAGCACTCTTGACGAGAACGGTTATGAAGGAAAATATCTTATGCAGTCTTTCGGAACATCGGAACTTGGCGGAAAACTTCTTGCCGAGGGTAAAAATATTGAGGCCGACCTTATAACAATGAGCTCTTTCTACATTGACAGCGCTCAGGAACAGCAACAGATGTTTAAAGACCTTGAGTTTGATACAAACTCTATTGATGAGTATCCTTCCTACTATACTCCTATAACGGCTCAGGAGGGTGCAATTATACTTAACACCGAAATGATGAGCGAAAACAACCTTCCAGTGCCAACATGTATTAAAGATTTGGCCGACCCTGTTTACAGCGGATTTGTTTCGGTAACAGACATTGAAAGCTCATCAACGGCATGGCTTCTTGTTCAGGCTATTGTTGATGCCTATGGAGAAGATGAAGCAACAGAGATTTTAAGCGGCATATATAAAAATGCGGGACCGCATATTGAAAGCTCAGGCTCGGCGCCTTTAAAGAAAGTGCGTGCCGGAGAGGTGGCCCTTGGATTTGGCCTTAGACATCAGGCCGTAGCCGACAAAGCCAGCGGACTGCCGATAGATTTTGTTGACCCGACGGAGGGTAATTTCTCATTAACAGAGTCAGTAGCCGTTATAGATAAAGGCGACAGCTCAAATCCTCTTGCTATGGAAATGGCCCAGTGCATAATACAAAACGGCAGAGAGAAACTTATTCAAAGCTATCCGCTTCCATTATACGAGGGTGAAAGCGCTGACAGCGAAAATATGTCGGAATATCCAAAAGTATTCCCTGAAAAACTTACAGTAGACCTTCTTGAAAAACATCAGGAAATATCGGCCAATGCCAAAGCAATGGCTGAAGCCTAATTTATACATTAAACAGGAGATTATGTATTATGAGTAAACTTAACTATAAACTTTTAACACCGGGACCTCTTACAACAACGGAAACAGTTAAAAAGGAAATGATGTTTGACCACTGTACTTGGGACGAGGACTATAAAAAAATAACCCGTGATATAAGGGAAAAACTCCTTAAGCTTGCCCATGTAAGTTCAGATGAGTATACGGCCGTTTTAATTCAGGGAAGCGGAACATTTGGAGTGGAGTCTGTGCTTGGAAGCGTAATAGGGGAAGAGGATAAGCTTTTAATAGCCGCCAACGGAGCATACGGCATGCGTATGGCGGATATAGCTCAGAGAAACAAAATAAAGTATGATGTTTATAAAACCGGATATGACGAAATTCCAAAGGCTGAAGAAATAACACGCATACTTAATGAAAACCATGATATTACTCACGTTTCAATGGTGCACAGCGAAACTACCTCAGGAATATTAAACGATATAGCCTCGGTTTCAAAGGCTGTTAAAGAGGCCGGAAGAATTATGATTGTTGACGCCATGTCAAGCTTTGGCGGCGTTGACATACCGGTCGGAGATTTGGGCATAGATTTTATAATAAGCAGTGCCAACAAGTGTATACAAGGCGTTCCTGGATTTGCATTCATAATATGCAAAAAATCGGTCCTTGAAAATAGCAAAGGAAACGCCAGAAGTTTATCCCTTGACCTTTACGACCAGTGGAAAACAATGGAAATTGACGGAAAATGGAGATTTACGTCACCAACTCACACTGTTTTGGCTTTCTCAAAGGCCCTTGAGGAACTAGAGGAGGAAGGCGGCATACCGGCCAGAAACAAAAGGTATTCCGAAAATAATAAACTTCTTATTGACAGCATGAGGAAAATGGGCTTTAAAACTTATGTGAGCGATGAAAACCAGGGTCCTATTATAACAACATTTTTCTATCCCGATAACAAAAACTATACATTTGACGAGATGTATCAGTACATAAAAGAAAGAGGATACGCCATTTATCCCGGAAAGGTAACCGATGCCGAAACATTCAGGATAGGCAATATAGGCGAGATTTATAAAGAGGATATAGAAAAGCTTTGTGGTATTATAAAAGACTTTTTAAACTTAAAGGAGAATTTGTAATATGAAAACAGAGGCTGTTATTTTTGACTGGGCGGGAACAACCGTTGACTATGGCTGTTTCGCACCGGTTCAGGCTTTTATGGAGATATTTAAGGAATATGGCATAGAGCCGACAATGGAAGAAACAAGAAAGCCCATGGGCATGTTAAAGTGGGACCATATAAAGACGATGCTTCAAATGGAGCGCATTGGAGATGAGTTTGAAAAAATCCATGGTCGAAAATTTAACGACGGCGATGTTGATAAAATGCATGAGAAGTTTACGGACAGCCTTCTTAAGATACTTAACCGTTTTGCAGAACCAAAAGACTATGTTATAGACACTGTAAACGCTTTAAGGAAAGCTGGGATAAAAATCGGCTCAACAACGGGATACACCGATAAAATGATGGAAATTGTAGTTAGCGAGGCTGAAAAAGCCGGATATAAGCCGGATTGTTTTGTAAGTCCGGATTCCACAAACCATATGGGAAGGCCATATCCGTATATGATTTTCAGAAATATGGAAATGCTGAAAGTAAGCTCAGTATCGGCGGTAATAAAAGTTGGCGACACAATATCAGACATAAAAGAAGGTAAAAACGCCGGAGTATTTACGGTAGGTGTTATAGAAGGCAGCTCTGAGGCTGGACTTACAAAGGATGAGTATAATAGCCTTAATGAGCAAGAACGTTTAAAGCTTATAGAAAAAGTAACAGACAGATATAAACAAGCAGGGGCGGACGCTGTTATAACAGACATATGCGGAGTGCTTGATTATATTGTAAGATAAAAAAATAATTAAGCGGCCGAAAGTTCAAATAATAAAAGTTTTTGAAATCTTGAGGAAAAACTATTGCAGCAGCTGAAAGGCATTTTTATATGTACTTAAAGTATGCTGCAATCATATCTTTTCAATATCTTACGCTAAAGTG
>CAJFUS010000107.1 GCA_904420235.1 Candidatus Neoanaerotignum tabaqchaliae | reverse complement strand
CATTATACGGCGGAAAATGGAGCGTACAGGGAAAAGATTTATACCGATGTTGTTGATTATCTTAATTTGAAATCCGGCAAGAATTTTAAGCATGGCATAGAAAGAACAAGGCGTTTGATTGACGGAAGGCTGAAAGAGGGATTTTCGGCCGAGGATTTTAAGGCTGTTATTGACAAAAAGTGCGCTCAATGGAGGGGCGACCCTGATAGGGAGAAATATTTGCGGCCGGAAACTCTTTTCGGCGTTAAGTTTGAGGGGTATTTGAACGAAAAACCTACTGCGGAAAAGGATAGGGGAACTGAAAGACCCAAAAGCGCCAACAGCTTTGTAAAGTACAGTCAAAGAAGCTATGATTATGAGAAGCTGGAGAGGCTGATGAGGGAAAGAGACGCAGGCGGACCTTAGGTGATGTTAGTAAGGAAAAATGTGAAAAGTTAATGGGAAAAACAGAGCGTAAGGAGTGATGAAAATGGGCGAAAGAAAAGAGAGCTTTAAGCTTATTAAAAACGAGATTTTAAGATATTATCAAAATAAAAAGGCCGTTGACGCGCATAAAAGACGTATTGAGGGGCTTTGCCGAAGGCTGAATGAAATTGAACAGGATTTGGAAGGCTGTAATTTCAGGCGTCACTTTGAAACGGACATTAAAGGAGTGGCCTATGACGGGGTAACGGTTTCGGGCGGAATGAAGGAGAGCTTTATGGAAAGGGAGATAGAGCGGATTTACCGAGACTTGGAGCGGGAGAAAGTTGAAACCGAAAACCAGATTATTATGGCAAAAAACACAATAGGAAGGCTGGAAAGGGACTGCGCCGCCATGGAGGTATGCCTTGGCATGCTTGATGAGGAAAAGCGGAATATTTTGGATATGAAGTATGCCGGAGGGAAAAAGCATTATCAAATAGCGGCGGCCCTTAACATGTCGGAATCCAGCGTTAACAGGGGCCTTAGGGAGATATGCGGCGAAATAGCTGCGGCAATGGAAGAGGAAAGGAGCGGCGAGGGCGTTTTTGTGAAATCTGTTGTGTAGGGCGAAACCGAGCGCGGAGTGAACGGACGAACCGAAAAAAGCCGCGGACAATGGGAGGGTGCAGAGAAAGACAATCCGATTAACTTGGCAGGTATTGAAAAAGGGGAATTTCAGAAGGGAAAGCACTTTAACTTAATACATTTTGACGGATAAGATTGATTTTTTGGAAAGCGTCCGCTGGCAAAATCCGAATGAAAGGACTTAAATAAGCTTTTAAGACAGTTGATTTTAGCTTGATGTTAAAACGGAAGTTATTTAAAAAGGCGGCGGACGAGGCCTAAATGGGATTTTAGAATGCGAGCTGAAATTGCGGGCGGTGAAAAACAGCGGAGATTCTGAGAAATTAGCAGAGGACGAAAAATTGTCGGGAGGATTTTGAAACGGAGGCAGTTGAAAAATGCTTTTGCGGAGAAATAGAAAATATGAGTTTAAGAAGGCCGCTGACGTTTGTATAAATGGCAGTGAAACAAAAAACAGCAGAAACGGCGGTGGCGGCGTGTGTGAAACAGTAGGCCGAAACTTTTAAGCATGTGTGTTTGTGGGAATTTTCGGAATACGGAAATTGGGCGCAAATACAAGCAAGGGCGTAAATGGAATGGGTGTGGGATTTGGTTTTGAGGACGCCGTTAAAGAATGCGGCGGGATGAATTGACAACTTGATTTTGATATGTCAAAAACGAAGGCCGCAGGGTATTCTAAAACGGACGCATGACGGCAGACATTAGGGAATAATAAAACGGCAAAATAATTGGAACAGAAGACAAAATTCTTAATGAGCGATTGAAACAATATAAAAAAGTAAGAGGCATTGGAATTTAAAATTGTGCGTTCGATATAAAAAACAAAAAGTGAGCTGAAATTGCGGGCGGTGAAAAACAGCGGAGATTCTGAGAAATTAGCAGCGGAATTTTGGAATGTGGGCAGATTAAATATGTTTTTGTGGAAAAACGGTATAAAAAATGCCGCAAAATATGCGGCGGGAAAACCTAAGAAAATTAATTAAACCGGACAATAAATAAAACCGACGCTAAAAAGCCTTCGCGGGGCCGAAATTTAGCGCCGGAATATAGATTTTTAATACATACAGCCGTCGGCGGTTATTATCTGTCCGCTTATGAAGGAGGAGTTTTTGCCGGCCAAAAATACCGCCAAAGACGCTATCTCATCGGGCCTGCCGAAACGGTTAAGAGCTATCTCGTCGGTTAAAACGTCTCGTTCTTCTTCCGTAAAGCACTGGTTCATTTTTGTGTCTATAACTCCGCAGGATATGGCGTTTACCCTTATACCGCTGGGGCCCAGCTCTTTAGCCATGGCCTTTGTGAATGAGTTTACGGCTCCCTTTGTGGCGGAATATACAGCCTCGCAGGAGGCGCCTCG
Organism: Candidatus Neoanaerotignum tabaqchaliae; assembly: GCA_904420235.1. Taxonomy (GTDB): domain Bacteria; phylum Bacillota; class Clostridia; order Lachnospirales; family Anaerotignaceae; genus Neoanaerotignum_A; species Neoanaerotignum_A tabaqchaliae. The sequence continues at coordinate 2,748 of CAJFUS010000107.1, read as the reverse complement.
GCTTCCCCAAATGGAGGAGATATTTATTATTACCCCAGATTTTTGGTTTACCATTTTAGGAACAGCCAAGTGAGTGCAGTTGAGCACCGATTTAAGGTTAACGTCTATTATTCTGCTCCAGCTTTCGGGGGTCATATCGGTAAAAAGGCCAAGATGTGATATTCCGGCGTTGTTGATGAGAATGTCCACATTGCCGTATATTGTTGATATTGTGCCGAACATTTCGGCGCACTGGGCATAGTCGGACACGTCCGCCAGATAGGAATAGGAATAGTAGCCCATGGATTTAAGCTCTTCCTGGGTTTTTACAAGCTCCTCGCTGCTTACGGAAGCGTTAAGCACAAGATTGCAGCCCTCTTTAGCAAAGGCAAAGGCTATGGCCTTTCCTATACCCCTTGAGGAACCTGTTATAAGCACGGTTTTTCCTTTAAGTTCCATTTCGGAAGCCTCCCGTTTATAAAGTTGATTTAAACTTTTTGAATTTATAAAAATTTTAAACTTAAATATACAATACCATATTTTTCGGCTTTTTTCAACAGCTCCGTCAAAGCGGCTTTGCAGCGGAAAGGTTAGATTTTATTATAGGACGCTGGGTTATTTAGGCAGTGACGAAAGCCGGTTATAAAACAGGAAGCCGACGGTTGGCAGGCGTTGAAAAGGCGGAGTATAGTAAGCCGATATGGCGGGCCGGCGGCGGCCTTATGGAAGGGCGAAAGCCGCTATAAAACATACATAGCCTTAAACTCGCGTCATTTTTGATGCGCATGAAAGGGCCGATGTTTTCGGAAGTGGTAGACGAGGGGTTCTGACCTGTGAACCGTCGAGGGTTGGCGGGGATAATTCACCGCGGGCCTTGGTTCTTTTGCCCGTTTTGGGTTCTGGCCGTTTTTAATTTGCCGTTATGTTTTTCCGATTTTTCGCCTTTCGGTTTATTCAGTATTTTGAAAAAACTCGGCAGAGATTTGAGAAACAGAGAGCCGATGTTCGCGGAAGTGATAAATTATAGGTTCGTCCTGTGAATCTGCCGGCATAGGCAAGTGCATGTATTAGCCGAAGGGATTTGTTTTTCCGCTTTCTGTTTTTAGGGTTTTTGATTTGTTTCTTTGATTTTTTATGTCATTTTAAATTTTCGATTTCACTTTATGCCTAAATTCCGTAAAGGAGGCGGCTTACGTTGTAGGAACTGTAATTGTATATGGTATACATATTGTTCAATATCATCCAATTTTGGGGAAAGGGCCTTTCCAAATTCCAATATCCGCAGCCCGACAGCATATAGTCATAAATTAGGCGGTGCTTAGCCAATGAGCTTTTGGCGTCCTCGAACCACACCTCGTGCATAAGATTATTTTCGTCGGTGTAGTAAAAGTAGGGAGACTGGGAGTATTCGTCATATTTTATTTCAGCGCCGTATTGGAGGGCCGTTTGTATGGCCTCTATGTTTGATATTGACTGGGCGGGAGGGCCTCCTCTTACATAGGGGAGTGTCCAATTATAGCCGTAGGTGGGCATTCCCATTAATATTTTTTGGGAGGGGATTTCCGTAACAGCGTAGTTAAGAACTCTTTTAACGCTTTCTATGGGAGAAACGGCCATGGGCGGGCCGTAGGTATATCCCCACTCGTATGTCATAACAAAGGATAGATTGGCGGCGGCTCCTATTTTGGCGTAGTTGTGGCCCTCGTAAAGAACGCCTCTTTGGTCCGCTGAGGTTTTGGGCGCCAATGCCGCTATAACTATATATCCGTAGGGATTGAGGAAGTTTTTAAGCAGCTCGATTAAATTGGCGTAATTCTCGCTGTCGGAGGGGTTTATAAACTCAAAGTCTATGTCAAGGCCGGAATATCCGTAGTATCTTATTTCGTTTAAAAGGTTCTGGGCCAAGGTATACTGAAGGTCTGTGTTATTAAGTATAACAGTGGCGTTGGCTGTGTTGAATTCACCGCTTACGGTTAGAGTTGATAAGTGCAGCAAAGGCTTGGCGCTGTAAAATGAGGTTGACAGTATCGTGTTTTCGGCGTTGGCCCTTATAAGAGAGCCGTCGGAGTTTACACCGTATGTGAAGGGGGACACAAATGTAAGGTAGGGCAGCGTAAGCCTTAGCTCGGTTCCGGAAAGACCGCCGTAGGTGTATCCGTTTGAAACGGCCTCTTTAAGAGGGCTTTCGTCGTATTCTATAACAATTTCGTCGCCGGGGTATATTTCCGGAATTATTGAGAGAACGGGATTGTTCCTTAAAATATCCTCAACCGATATGGAATGCATTTGGGCTATTGAAAGAAGGGAGTCGCCCTCTTTGACGGTGTGGGTTACGCGGGGGTATATTATGAGTATGTTTTGGCCCACAACCAAATTGTTGGGGTTGGGAAGAAGGTTGGTGTTTTGTATGTATTGAGGGCTGAGGCCGTATTCATTGCCTATGGATATAAGGGTTTCGCCTGGAGCAACTGTGTGAGCGAACATTTTTTTCACCTTTTATTTTTTTAATTATTTTATGATATTTGTTGGTTGAATATTAGGATAAACCAATTATTATTAACTTTTAATTTCGTGGGATTTATAGTATAATCAATAATAAGTCCGAAGGACTTATGCATAAAATCGACGTAGGCGATTTTATGAGGCCCGGAAGGGGCCATTGATTATGAGCATGTCGGCGGAGCCGACAGCGAATATAAAAAACGAAGGACTTATGCATAAAATCATCGAAGATGATTTGGGGCGGTAAAGCGCCGCCATTATGAGCGT
>CAJFUS010000106.1 GCA_904420235.1 Candidatus Neoanaerotignum tabaqchaliae | reverse complement strand
TAAAATCCTTTGTGTATATAAAGCTTTATACAGCCGTAGTTTAAAGCTTTATTATAGAACTCATAAATTTTATTATTAAAAAGAGGGGGAATTTTATGAACATCAATTTTATATTGCTGGGCGCTGTTATAGCCTACATAGCTGTTGTTGTTATTGTAGGTTCTATATCTTCGAAAAGACACCCTGCAAAAGACACAAAGGACATGCTTATTGCCGGCGGACAGCTTGGTCCTCTTGTTCTTGGTGGAACAATGGCTGCCACATGGGTTGGCGGCGGAACGATTACGGGCGGCTCTTTGGCGGTAGGCGCCGATTACGGCTGGTGGCCCGCTATACTTTATATGTCATTTCAAAGCTTTGCTCCTTTGCTTCTTTATGTTGTTGCCAAAAAGGTTAACCGTCGCGGTTCCTTAACAGTAAGCAACATCTTCCATGACAGATACGGCAACTTTGCAATGAACTATTCCGCAATAGTTATAGTTATCGCCTATGTAGGCACATGCGCATTCCAGTTTAAGGCTTTCGGAAACGCCATATGGGTATGTACAGGCTTAGACACAAATATAGCCACTATCATTGGTATCGTAATTATCGTAGCTATCGCCATGATGGGCGGTATGCGAAGCGTAGCTCTTACTGACGCCATATCAGCCATATTCATTGTTTTCTGTATGATTGTAGCCCTTATAGCCGTATTTATGGGCAACGGCGGCATCGAAGGAGTTCTTGCCCGTACAGCCGAGGGAACAACAGACTTCCCATTCGGAAATTACGGAGCCTTTGGCTGGCTTGCTCTTACGGTCGGCGGAACAATGAACATCATCGGCGACCAGAACTTCATTCAAAGAATGGCTTCCGGAAAAGACAACAGGTCTCTTAAATACTCAATTTATATTTTCGTTGCTATTATATTTGCCGTTATGTTCTGTTCATCAACTTTGGGCTTTGCTCTTCGTACGGTATTCCCGGACGTTACAAGCGATATGCTTTACTTTACATACGCCGGAGTTGCTTCTCCTATTATCGGCTGCCTTATGGTTGGCTGCGGCGCGGCTCTTATACTTACAACAGGAAACTCCTATCTGCTTTCAGCCACAACAAGCGGCGTTATGGACATCTGGTGCAGATTTGTTGATAAAAACGCTTCCGAAACAAGAAAAGTTTGGTACATCCGCGTTTGCCTCGTAATATTTGCTGTTATAGCTTATGTAATGGGAAAATATTTCCCCAACGTTCTCGCGGTTCAGAACTATGTATACGCTCTCTATTCGTCAGCTATCACGCCTGCCCTTTTCGCGGCTCTTCTTTGGAAGAGAGTTACAGTTCAGGGTGCCCTTTGCTCTATACTCTCAGGTTCTATCATAACTCTTGCAAACGAGTTCTCTGGACAGCCTCTCGGCCTTCCAAGCGCCATAATAGCTATTCCTGTATCGGTTATACTTCTTTATTTTGTATCAAAAGCCACATATAAAGGACCTACTGAAAGAGACAAGAAGTTCTTTGAGGATCAAGGGGAAACAGTTTAAATTAATTTTTGTTAATAAATATACGGCGGCTATTAAAAGCCGCCATATATCAATATTAAAATAGACTATAAATAAAAAAACTTACAGCTTTAATATCAAGGAGGAGATAATAATGAAATTAATGCACACAAAGCTGCCTGATTTTAAAAGGAAAGTAGCCGAGGCCGGAAAGAAGCTTCGTCCCGAAACAGAAGTTGAGCTTAGAGGTCTTGAGAACATGGAAAGCGCTAAGCTTGCTTCCCTTCGTGTTGGACGTATCGAGGAAGAAATCATTGAGATTACACAGGATCCTAACGTTGCAAAAGTTGAGGTTACCGTTCTTCCTCAAATCCCTGAAACAATCCACACGGTTGTTATAAAAGGAATCCAGAAAGACGGAACAAGCAAAAAAACAATTCTTGAGAGTATGTTTATAACAACACCTGCTCCTGAGTGCTATTATTATGATTCAGAAGAAGTTGACGACCGCAGGGTTTCATACGACTAATAATTAAACTTTTTGCAAAATTTATTAAAACCACAAAATAAATAAAAGCGAGGGATTACGAACATGGCTACATTAAAATATAAACTTATTCCACAGGGAGCCGCTGAAGGCAGGGTTCCAATTAACCTTATATTTGTTGACAAAAAAGACGTTGTAAACGCCGGTATTACATACAGACAGGCTTGTGAGGCTATTGCTAAAAACTTTAAAGAGCCTGCCGCTATCGACATAATTGATATGGACGCTATTACAGTAACAAGCGACGGTATCGTTGTTGACTATGCCGTTGTTGCTTTTGCCTCCATTGATTACGGCATGATTAACCGCGACTTCGGTTTCCTCAGCGTTTCAGAGCAGCCTTACTCAGAAAAACTTCTTGAGGAAGAGCCTCATATGAAACAATGGGATGCTATTGACGCTTACAGAGGAAAGAGACTTTTCAGAGGTCCTAACTTTGAGGATAGATGGCCACGTGTTCCTCACAACGAGACACAGACAATTACAGGACGTATAGCCAACAACAACACAGGTTCGGAAATGATGAACGTTGTTGACATGACTGAAATCCTTGTTCCGGCTTTCGGCGCTATTGAGATTATGAAAAACGGAGAAGTTCTTATAGGCGTTGCCGGACCTGAAATTTCAGTAGGTATCGGTATGGTTGTTTTCGAGACATACGGACGTATATTCAACCGTTCATACGGCGCCGGAAAAACAGCTCACAACTCAGGACTTTACGCTAAAACAGTTAAGAGCGATTACCCAGCTATTGCCGGACGTAAATCAACTCTTGCCGCCTACACAATTCAGGCTCTTGAGTGCGGACTTATTCCTGGAAAAGACCTTGGCTGCTCACCTGCCGTTTTAAGCATTGCCAAAGCTATCGGCGCTCCTATCGCCTTCGATAACATCGAGGAAAGAGCCTGGATTGAGCTTGAAAGCGTTGGTATCCACCGCAAAGACCTTGAGGCTCCTTCAACACCTCTTTCAAAAGAGGAAGTTATTGCCCACGCCGACGAAATCGTTCCTGGAATTTCTGACGGAAAGCTTTTCAAGGTTGCCGATATTGTTAAAGAATGCGAAGCTGAGTTTTAATTTTGTTTAAATCAACTTAAAAGGCTCTCTTTCTAAATGCCCCCACTTCGTTTTTACGGAATGGGGGCATATCAAAATAACCCCTTTTAAATAATTAAAAGGTATGCTATACTTGCTTATGGGCAAGCTAAAAGCTTGCTAAAATAATATACAAAGAGGTAATGAATATGGAAAATATGGAACACGAATACATAATAGCTCATGCCGACAAATCCGTTCTTAAAATATCCGGCCTTAAGGTTAAAGGTCTTAACACAAAACAGTTAGAAGAAATTTTGTCGGAAAAGCTTCATACCTTTGTTAGGGTTATAGGCGTTACAGGCGACAACATAGAAATGGACGTTTATGACATAGACCCTGAGCAGGTTCGCAAAAACGAGGCCGGACTTATAGAAAGCCTTGCCCTTGCTGAAGGTATAACCACAACCGATATTACAAAAATGCTTTGCAGCGACAAAATAGTAGAGGTTGATTACGATTCAATACCAGATGAGCCAATATCAGCCTGCGCGAGAGAAAGATGGATGAAAAGACAATGAAAACAGTATATATTCTGCCTACAGGCGACGAGATAAAAAACGGCACGGTGCTCGACCTTGACGCTCCAGAAATAGTTAGAATGACAGTTAAGGAATATCCTGAGTGCGAGGTTATACGCATGTGCCCTCTTTTGGATATTGAGGATACCATATTCAACAAAATAAGCGAGATAGCTCAAAGAGAACCGGACCTTATAGTTTTAATCGGAGGAAGCGGAGGCGGACACCGTTTTAGCAAAACATTGGGAAAAGACTTTACCCACTCGGCCCTTGAGCGTTACCTTGACGAATATTCTTCCCACGAGATTTATGGAAAGAACGGCCATATGTGGTCTAAACTTGTATGCGGCAAAAAAGGCCCAACAACAATAATAAATGTGCCAGGTCCATTTGTTGAGGCTTCAGCGGCCTTTGGCGCCTATTTAAACGCCCTTTCCCAAAACAAAGACGTTAACGGTATAAGCCTTGCTATGGCGGAGGCCGTTTTGGCACAATATCCAACTGGAGCGGCTTCATTATAAAAAATAAGGAGTTTTGCTATGTCTGGTATTTCCAATCTTATAAATCATATAACTCTTCCGCGTTTTGTTAAAGCGCACCAGATTTTTGAGCACAATGAAATATCTCAGGAAGAAATTTTAAAAAAATTAAACGATGGTTTTAAAAATCCGGAAATTGCCGGAAAAATAAAGCCCGGACAAAGAATATGTATAACCTGCGGAAGCCGCGGCGTTTCAAATATGACATTTGTTACAAAGGCTCTTGTTGATTATGTTAAATCCGTCGGTGCGGAACCATTTTTAATTCCGGCCATGGGAAGTCACGGAGGCGCTACTGCGGAGGGTCAAGTTGAGATACTTAAAAGTCTTGGCATAACTGAAGAAAGCATGGGATGCCCTATTCTCTCATCAATGGAAGTTGTTAAAATAAGCCATGTTGATGACTTTGACGTATGTATAGACAAAAACGCTTACGAGGCCGACGGGATTATAGCCCTTAACCGTGTTAAAGCCCACACAAGCTTTCAAGGTCCTTATGAAAGCGGCGTTATGAAAATGCTTACAATAGGCATAGGCAAGCAGTACGGCGCTCATATCTGCCACTCAAAGGGCGACGACAGCATGTCTTACCGCATCGGCCTTAACGCCACAGAGGTAATAAAGCATGCCAACGTTATAATGGGAGTGGCTCTTATAGAAAATTCCTTTGATAAGACATTCGACATTTCCGTTATGCCTGGAATGAGAATACCTGAGGAAGAACCAGAGCTTCTTAAAAAAGCTAAAGCTAACATGGGACGTATCTGGTTCGACTCCTGCGACATACTTATTGTAAAGGCTCTCGGTAAAAATTTCACTGGGGCCGGTATGGACCCTAACATAGTTGGACGCTGTGTAAATCCCAAGCTTAAAATGGGAATAGACGCCCAAAGAATAGGTATTCTTGATTTAAGCGACGAGTCTCATGGAAACGCCACAGGCATGGGCCGCGCTGATATAGCTCCAAAAAGATTTTTCGACAAAGTAAGCTTTGATGACACATATCCAAATTTCATCACCAGCTACGACCCTACGGCTTACAGAATACCTGTTATAGTTGATAACGATGAAGAAGTTTTAAAGGCCGCCGTTGCCAGCGCCCTTAATATTGATTATGACAACCCAAGGGTTATAATTATAAATAACTCCCTCGAGATTGAAGATATACTTATATCCGAGGCAATGATAAAAGAAGCCGAGAATATGCCTCAAATAGCTATATCAGGCGAACCTTTTGAGCTTGAGTTTGATAGAGACGGAAACCTTGTTACAGAGTTTTAAAT
>CAJFUS010000105.1 GCA_904420235.1 Candidatus Neoanaerotignum tabaqchaliae | reverse complement strand
GACTTGGAGCTTTTGGCCGACATGTATTATAAGCGAAACCTTGTTAATCCTTTTGTTGTTGTAGATGTAAATCACGCCAACTCCGGCAAAATTTTCTCTGAGCAGCCACGTATAGTAAAAGAGGTGCTTCAAAGCAGAAGCATAAACCCAACCCTTAAAACTCTTGTGCGCGGTGTTATGATTGAGAGTTTTATTGTTGAGGGAAATCAAAAGCCTGAAGGCGGAATTTACGGAAAATCTATAACAGACGCATGTCTTGGCTGGGAGGATACTGAAAAGCTCCTTCTTTACATGGCCGAACATGTATAAAATATCAAAAGACTTTTTTATATTACACTCACTCAAACCAGTTTTTTGCCGCATATACGTTTATAGTGGCATATAAAAATACAGTTTTTGGAGCTATTTAAATTAATATGACCTGTTAATCGGATTTTTATATACAAAAAAGATGACAGACAATTCTTCATACCTGTCATCTTTTTACTTTACTCAAAAACTTTATATCTTTAATTATTTAGTTTTAAAGCTCTTTATAATCCCCATTTATTGTTCCGCTTCCGTCATCTTCGGGCATTATAATAGCGCATACAATATATAAAATTATCCCTGCCACAAAGCCCGTAAATATTGTAGCCGCTGCCCATACAAGTCGCACAAGCGTAACATCAATATTAAGATAATCAGCTATACCAAGACATACACCGCATATTTTTTTACCTTTTTCAACCTTATAAAGCCTTTTGTTTCCCATAAAAGACATCTCCTTTTTAAAACCTTAGTTAAACTTAATTGAATTCTTAATAAGTCCTTTATCGTTCATACTTAAATACTTGTCATCAGCCACAATTATATGGTCAGCAACACAAACATCAAGTATATTAAGAGTTTTAACCACGCTTACGGTTGTTTCTATGTCGCTTACAGTTGGCACAAGGCTTCCGCCTGGGTGGTTATGTGCAAGTATAACGCTTCTGGCATTCGACTTTATAACGGCCTCAACCACACTTCTAATATAAACAGGCGTTTCGCTTACGGTTCCCCTGCTTATCAATGTTGTGTTAATAAGCCTGCTTTTGGCGTCAAGGCTTATTACATAAAAACACTCGGCTTTTTCATGAGACAGCAGATATACGCAGTATTTTCCGGCTATTTCGGAATTATCCATAACGGCTTTATTTTTAAACCTTTCTGATGAATATCGCCTCAAAATTTCAGCTGTTATAGCAAAAAATATGGCTGTGTTTTCATTTAAACCGCACCTAAACATCAGGTCCGCAGGGTCAGCCTCTATAAGCATGCACAAATTGTTGTCATACTCTTCAAGTATTTTGTGGGCTATTTTATTTGTGTCCTGCCTTGGAAAGGTATTGTATAAAATCATTTCTATAAGCTCATGGTCGGCAAAGCCAACTGCACCACTTCTTAAAAACCTTTCCCTCATTCTTTTTCGGTGCCCGCTGTGTATAGCCTTTTCATCTTTCTCTGCCATTTCAAAAACTCTCCGGTAAAAGACTCTTTATATTTCCATTATAAACAATGCCAAGCAGCTTATTCAACTGCCTTAAACAATTCTTAATCTGTTTTGATGTTATAAACCCTTTTTCATATGCCTCAGCCAACTCATCAAGGTCTATAACCTCAACTTTTCCGTCAGGATATACCTTAACATCAGCAAGAAGGTCGTTAAAAGTATAGGAGTTGCTTTCCTCATCAAACACGGTTTCTATAATATCGCAGTAATAGTAAACAGTATCCCCGTTTTGGTCAAACATTTGGCTTATTTTATATCCATCTTTAATATACGCAGCCGATATGCCGCTGCAAAAATCCTTTCTTGGTTTAAAAGGCTTCCATTTGGTTATTATCTTATGTTGGTCTGCATACAAAATAATATCGTCTTTAAGAAATATCTTCTCATTAGGTATGTACCTTCTTCTATATAGTTTTATATCTTTCATATCACTCATTATCGCGCCTCTTTAAATAAATAAAACCGCCTTAAAAAATGGCAAAGCGGCTAAAATAAATCTCTCAGCCGCCTTTAAAATCACTTTGACACAAGAAGCTTTTTAATAGCCTTGTCAAGGGCTTGAACAGTAAGTGGATACATATCAAACTCCTTTTTAAGGGCGTCGTACGTTTGTCGCCAGTAACCCGTCCTCCAGCCCATGTCAACTATGGGATTAAGCCACACAAGGTTTTTATATTTTGCTTTAAATCTTTTAAGATACTCTATGCCCGGCGTATCGGTTCTGGCGCCATAGTTATAATAGCTCCTTCCATAGAGCTCGCTTGGCTCCATTGAGGCATCGCCAACAATTATAACCTTGTAATCGGAAGATATGTTTTTAAGCACCCATTCCGTCTCAACCCAGTTGCCATACATACAGTATGGGTCTTTATACAGCATTGAGTATATGCAGTTGTGAAAATAGTAAACCTTAAGGTCCTTAAAGTGGCTGCTTTTTTGAACAGCCTGAAAAAGAGCGCTGCAAAGATTGTTATAATAATCCATAGAGCCGCCGCTGTCCATAAGCAGAAGCACTTTAACGGTGTTTTTTCTTGGTCTTTGATATACAACCTTAAGATTTCCAGCATTGTCACATGTTTCGCTTATAGTAGAGTCTATATCAAGCTCAGTTTTCGGTGCTTCTATACGGCTTGAGAACTGCCTAAGCTTTCTGAACGCCATTTGAAACTGACGTATGTCAAGAACCGTATCATTTCTGAAATCGCGGAAATGACGTTCTCCCGCCACCTGCATGGCGCTGTGTCTTCTTGAAACGCCGCCTACTCTTATACCGTTTGAGGCATTCCCGTTGTTTCCAAACACGGACATACCACCAGTGCCCACCCAATAGCTGCCGCCGTTGTGCTCGCTGTCCTGTTCCGCAAGGCGTTCCATAAGCATTTTTTGTATCTCCTCAAGGCTGAGCTGAAGGTTTTTCTCATCCTGAGCCTTATCATAATTATTTTTCTTCTCTTTAGGATTATTAAGCCAGTCCAAAAGCTCCTTTGGAAGTTCCTCATATGTTTTTATATCTTTAAAATATTCAAGAAAGGCCCCGTCAAACTTGTCAAAATCCGTTTCGCTCTTAACAAGAATGCTCCTTGCCAAGTAATAAAATCCTGTAAGAGAATTTCCGGCAAGTCCCTTATCAAGGGCCTCCGTAAGAGTAAGCCATTCGTTAAGGGAAACATCCAACTCTCTCGACCTTAGAAGGTAAAAAAAGGAAATAAACATTTAAACACTCCCTTAAAATCAGGCCCGAAACCTTCTGCGACTTCTCTCAACGGTTTCAAGGTCCTCGTTTTTCTTAAGAAGAACGCCGGCAAAAGGTATCTCGCTTTTTATTTTTTCCGCTGAAATTCCGCCAATCTCAAGGGCCTGTATCCAGTCTATAACCTCTGACGTGCTTGGTTTTTTATTTATATCAAGATTTCTTATCCAATAAAAGGCGTCCATAACGCTGTCAAGGAGCTTTTGGTCAAGATTATCAAAATGCACCTTAACAATTTCTTCCATAAGCTCTTTGTCTGGGAACTGTATATAGTGGAAAATACATCTTCTTAAAAATGCGTCGGGCAGTTCTTTTTCAGCGTTTGAGGTTATTATAACAATAGGTCTTTTTTTGGCTTTTATGGTTTCTTTTGTTTCCGGTATATAAAATTCCATTTTATCAAGCTCCCACAAAAGGTCGTTAGGGAACTCCAAGTCGGCCTTGTCAATTTCGTCTATAAGCAGTATAACCTGCTCGTCTGATGAGAAAGCTTCTCCCAATTTACCCATTTTAACGTATTTTTTTATATTGTCAACGCCCTCTGCTCCGAACTGACTGTCGTAAAGCCTTTGAACAACATCGTAAACGTAAAGTCCGTCCTGCGCCTTTGTTGTAGACTTTATGTTCCATATTATAAGTTTTTTGTTAAGGGCCTTTGATATAGCTTGAGCCAACATGGTTTTTCCTGTTCCCGGCTCGCCTTTAATTAAAAGCGGCTTCTCAAGGGCCATAGCTATATTAACTGCGCGCATAAGCTCGTCTGATACTACATAATCGCTGCTTCCTTTAAATGTCTGTTTTTGGTTCATAAAAATCCTCCGTTACTGTTAATAATTATTCTTCATAACCTGCTATTGTAAATATTCCTATGGAATTAAGCTCATCACTCCAAGAAACACCAAAATCAACAGCCTTGGCCACATCTCTAAGTTTAAAATAGTTCATTCCGTCGATATTATAAGCCTCTGCGCTTACATTCTGGCCGTCAACATAAAGCTGTGCGTCCGAAAGCAGAGCTTCTTTAACACTTCCATTTCCTGTTTCAAGCTCGCCTCCCGCGGCATCATAAGGACTGCCAATGCTTAAATTAATGCTTTTTTTATCCTCATCCCAAAGAGTGTTAAACTGCTTCTCGCTTCCGTTAAGGGCATAGGCTATATCTCTTAACTTAAAATAGTTATACCCATCTATGTTGTAGGACTCAAAAGCCGTATCAACTCCATCAACCTTAATGTTGGAGCTGGTAGGCAGCGCCTCTTTAACAACGGGAGTATAATTTTCGCCTGACTGACTGCCGTTTTCGTTCCCGTCTGAAGTACCTGCTCCTCCATTGTTCTGCGAAGAACCATTTTCAGCGTTTTGGCTGTTATTATCTGAAATTCCACTGTCAGGCAAAGTTCCTTCATCTGTGTTTGATACATATTGAGCCTTAATTGTATCACAAAGACTTTGATTATTAAGCACATATTTTGCCCTGAAAAGTATATTTCCGCTTACCTGAGGGTTTTGAGCGCACACTTCAAAATGTTCTCCCATTTCGGAGGCTATAACGTCTTTGTAAATTCCTTCTCCTATATAAAGTTTAACTCCGGTGCCTTCGGTTTTTTGGCTCCACCACTTAACTAATTTATCGTAAGCCGCTGTGCTGTGATTTATTTCCCAGTAAATTTGAGGCACAACATAATCTATGAAACCGTTTTCAATCCAGTTAATGGTATCGCCATACACAGTGTAGTAAGACTGGGAACCTCTTATGGAATAGCCGTCTATAACATCGTTCTTCCAAATTCCCATAGGGCTTACGCCAAACTCAACATCTGAAGCATACTCCTCTATTGTTTCACTAACCATTTTAATCATGTCGTCAACATTTTGCCTTCTTTCATCTGCTTCGGCACCGTCGCCGTCCTGTCCGGAAGAAAGAGGATAACCACTCGGATAAAAATAGTCGTCAAAGTGTATGCCGTCAACGTCGTAATTTTGCACAATCTCCTTAACAGTATCGGCAACAAGCTGTTTAACCTCGTCTTTTGCCGGGTCAAATGTTATCTGTCCGTTATATGTAATTGTCCAGTCGGGGTGGAGCCTTGCCGGATTATTTTCAGCAAGGTCCGAAAGGTCCGTTTCGTCCTTCATTGTAACCCTGTAAGGATTAAGCCACGCGTGAAGTTTCATTCCCCTCTCATGAGCCTCTTCTATAGCATATTGAAGTGGGTCATATCCCGGGTCTTTCCCCTGAGTTCCAGTAAGATATTTTGACCAAGGATTTATATCTGATTTATATAGCGCGTCAGAACATGGACGCACCTGAAAAATTATTGTGTTAAATCCCAAATTTTTCAGTTGGTCAAACATGTCCGAAAGTTCCTTTTTCTGTTCCTCAGCACTAAGCGTCCAAGAAGAAGGAAAGTCAAGATTAGTTACTGTTGATACCCAAATTCCCCTCATATCAGTGCTTGATGCCATTGCTGCATAAGGAACTTGGCACAAAAGCATTATAAGGCTTATAATTAAAGCGGTTAATTTTTTCATTTTATGTACTCCCATTTAGTTTATTTTTTAAAAAACTACAAACATTATATTTAAAAAGCCGGTTTATTTCAACCATATTTTTAATTTAAAGCCGTTATACACGTTTCCGTAAATAACAATGCTATACTCGACATATTAACACACAAACAAAGACTTTATCAACAGATTATTTATGGATTTCACTAAAACATCAGTGCATAATGCAAAATAACCGGCTGTAAAAATACTTGCAAAAACAACTTTTATTACAAATTTGAAAAATGTTCTATTTATCTTAAAAAATTTTTTAAATAGTGTTCGGGTATTTTTTATTCACAATTTCGCTGTTTTTCTTTTATCAAAAATTCAAATAAAAAAAAGTCTTAAACACAGAACTACGGCATAAGCTGCGCAAAAGCCATAAAATTCCACTGGTCTAAGACTTATAACAAATTTCACTTTTTATAAAAATATAACATTATTTAATATTTTCATATAAAAATCAAAAAATATAAAAACTATTAAGCTCTAAACCCTTTTTATATTAAAACTAATTTTAGCAATTTTTATAAACCTATTATTATAATAAAATTGAACTTATTGAAAACTATCAAACATTTTAATTTATATGTTGTTTTTATGGTTTTAGCCCATGATAACTAAAACAGATTTAATTTTTTATCCCCCCATCTTGGCTTTTTTATTTAGTTTATTTTTATACATTATACTGTCAGCCCGCTTTAATATAGGGCTTGGGTCATTATTTCCATACGGCGGATGACACGCAACAACGCCTACACTTACATCATTAAATGGACATGGAGCTCCATCGTTCCATTTTTCACATTTAGCTATTAACCTTGCCTCATCTTCAGACACAGCGCCATAATAAAGCGCAACAAACTCATCACCACCATATCTATATAACTTTCCATTATCTTTCAACGCAGCTGAACATACCTTTCCAAAATGTATTAAATATTGGTCGCCAACAGCATGGCCATACTCGTCGTTAATAAGCTTAAATTTATCTAAATCAAGGAACATAACTGAAAAAACTTGGTTTTCTTCCATCAAAATCCTCATACGGCTTAGCATCTGCGCTCTGTTTCCAAGTCCTGTCAAAGGGTCATGAGACGCTGCCTTCTCAAGCTCGTCTATTTTAACCGAGCCCCGTATTATTTCATATACAATAGCATATGAAGAATAGGCTGTTCCAAGAAATATAACCAACCCGACAATTTTAAGCAAAGACGCTCCGCTGCCCAAAAAAATTGTATGTATAATGAGCAGAAGTAAAAAGTTAAGGTATACGCTGAACGAAAGATATTTAAACCAAGATTTTTTGAAATCATCTATATTTTGAAAAATATAACAATATTTAGGAATTACATACTTATTAAAAGGAAAAAATGTAGCCAAAAACAATATTGTTTCAACAGCCACTAAATAAGCTCTGTGATTTTCGAAGTTAAAAAGATACGCTATTTGGGCAGAAATAGCCATTATTCCCAAAGTATATGTCCAGCTCATACACATATTAAGAACAATGCTGTCAGTTCTTTCATGATATAAAAATTTTAGTGGGATTATGTATAAAAAACCAAATATAGCCCAGCGTCCATCTCCAACGAATATTGAACTTAAAAAGATTGGTCCTGGCAAAATGCATAATACTGTAAAAATACATATTATAGCTATTGTTTTAAACAAAGAATACTTTCTGCGGCAGCAGCTGTTTAATGTTATTAAATTAAAAACTAAAACCTCAATTATTGGCAAAGTATATATAAGCCGCATAGCTTAACTTTCCTTTCTAAGATACAGCCCGTCTTAAACACCGCACTTTATTTTTTGATATTTCAATACATATAAACAGAAATATTTTATCTGTATAAAAATATTATATCAAAAAGAAAAAAGACAGGCAACTGTTCTGTATACATTTATTTTTCACTTATTTTGGATAAAATAAAGTTTTTACAAACCAGTATTACACTCAAAAATTAAATATTATATTCGCTAATATTTTTATTAACAAAAGAAACTGTAATATCTTAAAACTTGATACTATTCTATTTATAAATTGCTTATTTTTATGTTGTAACATTTTTTATTTAATAAAAAATATATACCTTATAAATAAAATTCACTTTACAATTTTTGAAAGATGCATTCTTTATTAAAATTAAAGCATAATAAAAACAGCTATTGCAAAAAATTAAAAAAACAATTCAAGTCCAAAATAATTAATTCTATAAGGAGGCTTTTTAATGCTTGATATCGAAAAATATACCGAGGAAAGCTTTGTTAATCTTCCCATTACAGTCCAAAAAGAAATAATAATACAGGCCGTTCAAAATCTTAATGACAATCAAATAAAAGAACTTCACGATGATATAGCCAACATGTTCAGTAAAAACGGAATTGATTTAAGCAGGCAGTAATATAAGGCGCTTTAATGCGCCTTTTTAATTTATATTAATAAAGTGTTTTAAACAATTATTGTATTTTAAAGATACATATGTTATAATTCTATCGTTAAAAATTTTTTATTTAGGAGTGTATCAGCTAATGCCAGAACAAATAACTGTCGGAAGTATAGTAGAGGGAAAAGTAGTTAGAATTAAAGATTTTGGAGCTATAGTAGCCCTTGGCGACGGCAAGCAGGGCCTTGTCCATATATCAGAAGTTGCCAATTCTTTTGTTAAAGATATTAACGAGCACCTTAAGGTTAATGATATTGTTAAAGTAAAGGTTCTTTCAATAGATGAACAGACAAAAAGAATATCCCTTTCAATTAAAGCGGCTCTTCCCAAACCAGAAAATACACACCATCAAAGCAATTTTAAAAAAGAACAAAAACAGCCGTTTGAAGGCAGAAACCGCGACCAGTCAAATCAGCTTTCCGATTTTGAAGAAAAAATGAAGGAATTTCTTAAGCAGTCAAACGAGAAGCAAGCCGGCCTTAATAAAAGAGCAAACAAAAGACAGTAATTTGTATAACCATAAATCAGAACCACGCCTAAAAGACGTGGTTTGCACCAGCCCTATAAGGGCTTATTAAGAGCCAGCGCCTAAATGACGCTGGCTTT
>CAJFUS010000104.1 GCA_904420235.1 Candidatus Neoanaerotignum tabaqchaliae | reverse complement strand
GTTCTTTTCCAACAATCAAATCTTCCTTTTCTTCTTCACCTTCGGCATCACTTTCCAAGTCCCCGTTAAGGCTCTCAAACTTCCCTCTTTCGCCGTAAATCGGTTTTCCGCCAATTAAGTCCGCCTTTTCACTTTCCAACGCCCCCGCCCGCGGCAATGTATTTATATTACCATTAACATTATCATTAACATTATCATTAACATTCTCATTCTCATTATCATTAACACTAACATTACCATTATCAGCTTTTTTTGCTTTCTTTTGCTTTTCAAAAAAACCATTTGCTTTTTCACTGGCACTTTCCGAAAATCCGACTTTTTCATTGGCCTCTTCTCCGTCATTTCCGCTAAAATCCGGCGCCTTTTCCGGCCCTGCCCCTTCACAAAGCCTTGGCCTTCCGCCCAGCCGTCCGGCCTCCCGCCTTTTCTCAACGGTTTTCATATATTTCTCCTTGTTCCTGTCAAGGGTCTGCTTAAAGGGTATAATAACTATGTCAAGCATGTCCCCAAAAGCCTCCATTTTTCCCGTTTCGGCATAGCCATATATGGCCTTTATAAGCCTTCCGGCGTCCCTATCCGACAGCCGGTCCACAACTTCTTTCTGCTCCGTATACAATAAAAAGCTCTCGCTTTCCATTTTCTCATCTCCTTTAAAAAGCACCTTAAAAACGCCATTCAAAAACAATCCTTCCGGCTTCGCGTTTATTAACCGGCCTTTTATATTTCAATAGAATAATTAGAAAAATTTAGAAAAATTCACTTAAGCCATTGACTTTTTTTAGATTATATTCTAAAATTACTTTAAATAAACTTTGTAGCCCCTTGATTTTTAGAATTTTTCCTAACAACATCATATTTTATAGGATTTTTTCTAAACAGTCAATATTTTTTTAGAATTATTTTCTAAAAAGTTAGGAGAGATAAAAATGCTTTCTGGAGTAAGTTATGTAAGGGAACTTTGCGAAAAAAACCGCATACCCATATCCCACGCCGAAAAGGCCTGCGGCTTCTCAAACGGATACCTTAACCCTAAAAAGCTGTCAAAAATACCATATCAAAAGGCCCTTGACCTTTTAAATTTTTTCAGCTCACAAAACATACCTGCCGATATAAACGCCATTATGGGCATAAGCTCCGCCGTATGCCTTACGCCAAAAGACGAAAGGGATATTTCAAAGGACGTGGAAAATATAATGCGTAAGCTTTCGGCCGGCGAATCGGGCCCCGCCTCATATAACGGCAGAGAGCTGGACCCAGAGGCCGCGGAGCTGTTTAAGGACGAGCTTGAAATAGCCCTAAGAAGGCTTAAACTTATTAACAAACAAAAATACACCCCTAAGAAATATAAAAATCGGAACATTTAAATACACAAATCAAAAAATACTTGCCGGGCCTCAGTCCGCCTTGTTATGGAACTGAAAAATTCCGCCTTTTACAATGCCGCTTTTTAAATTCCGGCGTCCGTTAAACATAACCCGATTTTCCCTTAATGGTCATTAAGCAACCCGTAATTTACATGGCTTTTGGAAATTTTCCTTTAAGCCTTAAAGAAACACAGAAGTAGGCGATTTTGATAATGAACGATAGCGAAAAAGTAAAAAAAACAGTGGCCCGCCTTGTAAAAAGGCACAAAACCACCAATCCATTCCAAATTGCCGACGCCTTGGGCGTATTATATCAAATAGGCGCATGCAAAAACGAGGGCTGCTATATGTTCCTAAAGAACCACAGATATATATTTTTAAGCGACAGGCTTCAGGGAGCCGAGCTTAATTTAGTAATGGCTCACGAGCTGGGCCATGCCCTTTTGGACAGGAAGGAAAACTGTTATTTTATAAAAAATAAAACCCTCCTGCTCACCTCTCGGTTTGAGCGTCGGGCAAACCTCTTTGCCGCCTGCCTTCTTATAAGCGACAGCTTTCTTAATGAATATTCCTGGTGCACGCAGGAACAGCTTTCAAATATAACGGGCTATCCAAAAGAGCTTATAGCTCTGCGCCTTGAAAAATGGGACACTTAGTCCCGTTTTTTTTGAGGATTTTTCTGCATTTCATTCCCGTTTCATCTCCGATTATCAAACGGTATTTTCAGACGCTTTTAAGCCGCCGAGGCAGCACAAAATGTTAATCCCATGTTTAACATACTTCCCTCTCCTCCCCCTTTAACCGCTCTTCTATTTATAACCCTTCCTAATTCTCCTGCGCTTCAACCAAAATCTCCCCTTAATCATATATCTCCCGCCCATGTGGGTTGATATTTCGCGTCCTTGAATTTTCTCATTCAATAACCGCCAACGCCCTCAACTAAGTCCGCACCGACTTTATAACGCAAAAAACCGCCGGAACATTTCTGTTCCGACGGTTTCAATAAACCTGAACTTAATTAAGCCTTATATAAGCAACGGCCTAAAACGCCAATTACTCAATAATCTCTGTAACAGAGCCGGCGCCAACTGTTCTGCCGCCCTCACGGATAGCGAAACGAAGTCCAACGCTCATGGCAACAGGTGTAATAAGCTCAACTGTCATCTCAACGTTATCGCCAGGCATGCACATTTCTGTTCCCTCTGGAAGAGAGATAACGCCTGTAACGTCTGTTGTTCTGAAATAGAACTGAGGTCTGTAGTTGTTGAAGAAAGGTGTATGACGTCCACCCTCTTCTTTGCTTAATACGTAAACCTGAGCTTTGAATTTTGTGTGAGGTGTGATTGTGCCAGGTTTAGCAAGAACCTGTCCTCTCTGGATTTCGTTTCTCTGAACACCACGAAGAAGAACGCCGATGTTGTCTCCGGCCTCAGCAAAGTCAAGCATCTTTCTGAACATCTCAACGCCTGTAACAACAACTTTCTTCTTCTCGTGTGTAAGACCAACGATTTCAACCTCGTCGCCAACCTTAAGCATACCGCTCTCAACACGTCCTGTGGCAACTGTACCACGGCCTGTAATTGTGAATACGTCCTCAACAGGCATGATGAATGGCTTGTCAACATCTCTCTGAGGCTCAGGGATATAGTCGTCAATTGTGTGCATAAGCTCAAGAATAGCGTCTCCCCATTTTCCGCTTGGATCCTGAAGAGCCTGATAAGCTGAACCTCTGATAATTGGAATATCATCGCCTGGGAAGTCATACTCGTTAAGAAGCTCTCTGATTTCCATCTCAACAAGGTCAAGAAGCTCCTCGTCGTCAACCATGTCGCATTTGTTCATGAATACAACAATGTAAGGAACGCCAACCTGTCTTGCAAGAAGGATGTGCTCCCTTGTCTGAGCCATAGGGCCGTCTGTTGCGGCAACAACAAGGATAGCGCCGTCCATCTGAGCGGCTCCTGTAATCATGTTCTTAACGTAGTCGGCATGGCCTGGGCAGTCAACGTGAGCGTAGTGTCTCTTCTCTGTCTCATACTCAACGTGAGCTGTGGAAATTGTGATTCCTCTTTCTCTTTCTTCTGGAGCTTTATCGATATTATCGAAAGCTACAGCCTCTCCAAGGCCAAGTCTTTCATGAAGTGTCTTTGTGATAGCGGCTGTTAAAGTTGTTTTGCCGTGGTCAACGTGACCAATTGTACCAATGTTAACATGTGGTTTGGTTCTTTCAAATTTTGCCTTTGCCATTTTAAAAGTCCTCCTTTAAATTATGCGATTGTCGCTTAAAGACCTGCCAAAACGGCAGATATTATCAAGATTAATTATATTAAATAACCTGTCCTTTTGCAATAGTTTTTTGCCACTATTATCATAAGGCGGAAAATATTAGTCGTTTGTCTTTCTTCCCGCAAGAACCTTCTCCTGAATGTTCTTAGGGCATGGCTCGTAATGGTCAACTTCCATTACATAGTTTCCGCGTCCCTGTGTTCTTGAACGAAGGTCTGTTGAGTATCCGAACATCTCGGCAAGAGGAACGAAGGAGTGAATAATCTTGGCTCCGTTTCTGTCGTCCATTCCCTCAATGCGTCCGCGGCGTGAGTTAATATCGCCTATAACATCGCCCATGTATTGCTCAGGAACAGTAACTGTAACCTTCATAATAGGCTCAAGAAGAACGGCGTCGCCCTTTTTCATAGCCTCTTTAAATGCCATGGAACCGGCAATCTGGTAAGCCATTTCAGATGAGTCTACCTCGTGGTATGAACCGTCGTAAACCTCGGCTTTAACGCCAAGAACCGGATATCCGCCAAGAATACCGCTCTGCATAGCTTCCTGAATACCCTTGTCAATAGCTGGTATATATTCCTTAGGAATAGCGCCTCCAACTACGCTGTTAACAAACTCATAGTTGTGCTCGGCGTCTGTGCCCATAGGGAAGAATTTAACTTTACAGTGTCCATACTGTCCACGTCCACCGGACTGACGAACGAATTTTCCTTCAACGTCAACTGGCTTGCGGAATGTCTCTCTGTAAGCAACCTGAGGAGCGCCTACGTTGGCCTCAACGTGGAACTCTCTAAGAAGACGGTCAACTATAATCTCCAAGTGAAGCTCACCCATACCGGATATAATTGTGTCGCCTGTCTCCTGGTCGGTATATGTCTTAAATGTAGGGTCTTCCTCGGCAAGTTTCGCAAGGGCTATGCCCATTTTGTCTCTGCCGGCCTTTGTCTTTGGCTCAATGGCTACAGATATAACAGGCTCTGGGAATACCATAGACTCAAGAATAACCTCGTGGCTCTCGTCGCAGATTGTGTCGCCTGTTGTTGAGAATTTAAATCCAACGGCGGCGGCAATGTCTCCGGCGTAAACCTTGTCAATTTCCTCTCTGTGGTTGGCGTGCATAAGAAGTATACGTCCAAAACGCTCCTTCTTGCCCTTAACAGAGTTGTAAACGTATGAACCGGCCTCGCATGTTCCTGAATAAACCCTGAAGAAAGCAAGCTTTCCAACAAATGGGTCGTTCATAATTTTGAACACAAGGGCCGAGAAAGGCTCGTCATCAGAAGCGTGTCTGTCAACTTCCTCGCCTGTGGCAGGGTCTGTTCCCTTAATTGCCGCAATGTCCGTAGGAGCCGGAAGATACTCAATAACTCCGTCAAGAAGCTTCTGAACGCCCTTGTTTCTGTAAGCGCTTCCGCAGAAAACAGGAACAAGGTCACAGGCTATGCAGGCTTTTCTAAGGGCCTTTTTAAGCTCGTCAATAGTGATGTCCTCGCCGCCAAGGTACTTTTCCATAAGCTCCTCGTCAGTTTCGGCAATGTCCTCCACAAGTCTTTCCCTGTATTCGTTGGCCTTGTCAACCATATCCTCAGGTATGTCAACAACAGAAATATCTGTTCCAAGGTCGTCATTATAGATATAAGCCTTCATTTCCATAAGGTCAATCTCGCCCTTAAAGAATGCCTCGGCTCCAATAGGAAGCTGAACGGCCACAGGGTGGCAGCCAAGTCTTTCCTTAATTGTTTCCATGGAATTATAGAAATCGGCTCCCATAATGTCCATTTTGTTAACAAAAATCATACGCGGTACGTTGTACTCGTCGGCCTGTCTCCAAACCGTTTCTGTCTGCGGCTCAACTCCGCCTTTAGCGTCAAGCACGCAAACGGAGCCGTCAAGCACACGAAGGGAACGCTCAACCTCAACGGTAAAGTCAACGTGACCTGGTGTATCTATAATATTAATCCTATTACCTTTCCAATGAGCTGTTGTGGCGGCAGAAGTAATTGTGATACCTCTTTCCTGTTCCTGTTCCATCCAGTCCATAGTGGCTGTACCCTCGTGGGTATCGCCAATTTTATAGTTACGTCCTGTATAGTAAAGGATACGCTCAGTGAGGGTAGTTTTTCCAGCGTCAATGTGTGCCATAATACCGATGTTTCTGGTATTTTCCAACGAGAATTCTCTTGCCAAAATTACTTCCTCCTTACGCTAAAAATAAAACCATTTTTATTCTTTATATGCTTTCCGCCTTCCGGAAAAATATCCGGAAAGCGGACAAAAAAACTGCTGCGGAACTTAAAAAGCTCCCTAAATTACCATTTGTAGTGTGAGAAAGCCTTGTTGGCCTCGGCCATTTTGTGGGTTTCCTCTTTCTTTTTGCAGGCGCCGCCGGCATTGTTCATGGCGTCCATAATCTCTCCGGCAAGACGGTCTACCATTGTTTTCTCTCCGCGCTTTCTGCTGTAAACAGTAAGCCATCTAAGGCCCAGTGTACGCCTTCTGTCAGGTCTAATTTCCATAGGAACCTGATATGTGGCGCCGCCCACACGGCGGGCCTTAACCTCAAGAACAGGCATAATGTTGTTCATAGCTTCCTCAAAAGCCTCAATAGGGTCCTTGCCTGTTTTCTCGGCCACCTTGTCAAAAGCGCCGTAAACTATTTTCTGGGCAACGCCCTTTTTGCCGTCAAGCATTATGCTGTTAATAAGCTTTGTTACGTTTTTGCTCTTATATAAAGGGTCCGGCAAAACTTCCCTTTTTGTTACATGACCTTTTCTTGGCACGATTCTTCCCTCCTTAATATCTTTAACTCACAGGTACTCGCGCATACTAAATATACACGTTTCATGCCTTACACTAACTATATACCACGCTTAAGCAGACTGTATATTTTCGCACAAGGCACTACCTAAAACAAAATTATTTCTTTTTCGGACGTTTGGCGCCGTATTTTGAACGGGCCTGCATTCTGTTGGCAACACCGGCTGTATCAAGTGTTCCTCTAATGATGTGATAACGCACACCAGGAAGGTCTTTAACCCTTCCGCCTCTTATAAGAACAACCGAGTGCTCCTGAAGGTTGTGTCCCTCGCCTGGGATATAAGCCGTAACCTCTATACCGTTTGTAAGTCTAACCCTGGCGATTTTTCTTAAAGCTGAGTTAGGCTTTTTAGGCGTAGCTGTTTTAACGGCTGTGCAAACGCCTCTCCTCTGAGGTGAAGAAATGTCTGTTGTTTTCTTCTTAAGGGAGTTAAGGCCTTTCTGAAGGGCTGGAGCTGTAGACTTTTTCTCAAGAGTCTGTCTGCCCTTTCTAACTAACTGATTAAATGTTGGCATTAAGCGCACCTCCTCATAAAATAATACATTCTGCCTACGCAATAAAATTTGGTTTAAAATCGGGCATAATAAAAACGCCCTAATTTCAGACACCGTAAAAGTTTAACACCTTATAAATAAATTGTCAAGCGTGTTTTCAAATTATTCCAAGATTTAACCAATAAAGACGCTTCCAAAGGAAGCGTATTGTAAAATAACCGTAAAATTTATTTTGCGGTTATTTTACAGGCACTGAAAGTGCCATTGGTTATGAGCATATTTGCGCAGCAAATTGCGAATATTACCCCGCTTGCCAAGTCAAGCCCATATTTATTTGCGGTTATTTTACAGGCACTGAAAGTGCTGCCCATTATAAGCATATTTGCGCAGCAAATTGCGAATATTACTCTGCTTGCCAAGTCAGGCCCACATTTATCTGCGGTTATTTTACAGGCACTGAAAGTGC
>CAJFUS010000103.1 GCA_904420235.1 Candidatus Neoanaerotignum tabaqchaliae | reverse complement strand
TCTGTTGCTGTAAAAGCTGACTTCATACTTATAGCCGTCGTCCAGCTCCGTTCTCTCAAAACGGGCGTTGGACCTGCTCACTCCCGCGTGGTTAAGGGCTATGTCCTCGGCCTCGCTGGCGCTTATTCTGCCGCTGTTTGACGAGCCGGATTGATTATTGTTGGAGCCGCTGTATCTGCCGTTTGTCTCAACGTCATATTTTACAACGTCTCCCGTGTAGGCATCTATCTCATAGTCGTATTCTTTGTTTCCGCTGAAGAAGTCTATCTCGTAAAGCTTTCTTCCGTCGTCAAAATCCATTTCGGTTCTTATAAAGCTGACGTCCGAAAGTCTTAAACCGGCGTGTGAAACCGCCGCGTTTTTGGCCTTGTCCTCGCCTATAACGTCAGTTCCGTTCTGATAGCCTCTTCTGTTTGTTTCAACGTCATAGCTTAAAATTTTTCCTGTGGAGGCCTCTATCTCATAGTCGTATTCTTTATTGTTATAAATAAAATTGACGTCGTAAACATTAACTCCGTCGTCATAGTCGGATTTTGAGTAGATGTAGTCCACATCGCCGCGGCTGACTCCAGCGTCGGAAAGAGCTATTTCCTCGGCCCTTGATTTAGTTACGCTTCCTGTATTTTGAGAATTGTTGTTATTGGAATCGCTGAATGTGTCGGCGTCCGTAACCGTCTGGCCCGACGTGCTTGTAAGTGT
Source organism: Candidatus Neoanaerotignum tabaqchaliae (assembly GCA_904420235.1). GTDB lineage: Bacteria > Bacillota > Clostridia > Lachnospirales > Anaerotignaceae > Neoanaerotignum_A > Neoanaerotignum_A tabaqchaliae. The sequence continues at coordinate 1,974 of CAJFUS010000103.1, read as the reverse complement.
TACGGTTTTGCTTTGGGCGTCCCAGCCAACGTCGCTGCCCATAATCTGTCCAACAGCCCTTAAAGGAAGATATGTGGAGCCGTTGTAAAGCAGAGGATATACGGTTTTGCCGTTGGCGTCTTTAAATGTGCGCTCACTGCCGTCTATTATTATAGTAAAATCCTTTCTTTCCTGAATGTCAACCTTTGACGTTCTTGTGGAAGAGCTTGGCTTAACGTCCTCCGACGAGGCCCTTGTACCGCTTATGGTTACGGTTTTGGAACTTTCGTCCCAGTTAACGTTTTTGCCCATAATCTCGCCTATGGACCTTAAAGGAAGGTATGTGGAATCATTGTAAAGAATAGGATATACATAGGAACCGGCCGCGCTTTTAAATCCGGTTTCCTTTCCGTCAATAACTATTGTAAAATCCGGCCTAAGCTGGGCTTTTGCGTTTACTATGTCGCTGGCGCTAACAGATATTACTGTTGCCGATACAAGGCTTGCCGCTAATAACGCACAAATAAACTTTTTCATAAAAAAACCTCCTTAAAAATGTCATTGTGTGAATTAGTGATGATTGTTAGCTTTAGTATAATTATAAAATAAATTTCAGAATTTTTAAAGTGGGTATGTATTAAGATTTTTTTAAGCTAAGTTTAAAAAAATCTTATTTTGGCGGTTTTTTTGTTAATTTTAGGTTATATATTTTACATTTATTTAAAGAAAACCGATTAAAAATAGACTTATAACCATTTTTTAAATTTTAAATTTGACTTATATTTAACTTATATTTAATATTAAAATGCTTCCCGCTTCCTTTACAATTCATGTTTCATTGCAATTCCGCTTCACTTTTATTGAAACATTAAGTTTGCCGTTAATTTTTTTAATTTTCATTTCGTGAATACAGTGGCAGCGCAAATAAAATATTCGTTCAACAGCCGTAACACCTTTAAGCCATCACAAATCAGGCGAAACAATATTTTGGCCTAAGCGTTTAAATTAAATCGGAGTAATCCATTTCAATTAAACACTTTATCGGAAAAGCCTTTAAATCTGTTCTGCCTGTATATCTTAAATTTTTCATTCTAAAATTTACATATTCAAATATGCTGGATATTAAGGCAAAATTGGCGGTAAATTATAATATTTGAAAATCAAACGCCTATTCCGCCTGAAAACTTAATTTACACTCTATAATCTCAGCTTTTAAAATGTCCGCACAGCCATTTTTCTTAGCAGACTGCTGAAAGACAAAAAACAGCGGTCAGGAAATCTAATATTCCCGACCGCAAAAATCACTGGGCGCTTTCTTCTTCAAGGGCCTCGTCAGGCGGATAAAGCTCCGACGAGAATTCTTCCTTTGTGTCGTTGTCAATAAGGGATATGTTTATTCTGTAGTCATCGCCTGTTAAAACGTGATACATAAGCGAGCTTACATAAACATTCAGCTTAGCAAAGCTGTCAAATGAGGACTCGAACTCCTCTCTGTCCACATACATTTTAAAGTTTTTATACTCGCTGTCGGCTTCAACCAGCTTAACGGAAGGATAATCGCCGCTTTCATAAATATCTTTAAGGGCCTCGTCAAGGGTAATTTTTATCTCGTCCATCATATCGTTATATTGGCTTTTTGACATTTTGTAGGTATAGGAACCGTCGTCGTTTGGAGAGGCCTCAATGCCAGCCGCCTCAGCCTCGGCAATTACGTCCTGAGGTTCGCTGCCCTCAAAAAAGTAAGCCGGCATAATAATCTCAACCGACAAAAGGTTTTCGTCAACACTTACGGCCTGTTCCGACGAAGTATCGCTTGAAGCCGGCTCCTGAGCGCTGCTTTGAGAGGCCGCTGCGCTTGAAGAAGCCGACGAGGCTTCTTGGCTGTTTGAGGAACAGCCTGAAAAAACCATTGTCATCCCCAAAAATAAAACAATAGCAATTCTTTTTACCATTAAAATCTCCCCTTTAAAATATTATATTTACATTTTATAGTTA
>CAJFUS010000102.1 GCA_904420235.1 Candidatus Neoanaerotignum tabaqchaliae | reverse complement strand
GCCCTTTTCCTGTCCTCCTCCATGTATAAGAGGCTGTATGTCAATTCCGTTTTTAATATAAAGAGCCCCTATCCCCTTTGGAGCGCCGAATTTATGGCCGGAAAGAGAAAGCATATGAACTTTCAGCTTATTTACATCAATTTTAATGTGTCCTGCGGCTTGCACCGCGTCGGTATGAAAAATAGCGCCCTTTCTTTCGGCCATATCCGCTATATCCGCCAAAGGCTCTATTGTTCCAACCTCGTTATTGGCGGCCATAACCGAAACAAGGCGCGTGTTCTCATCTATAATTTTTTCGGCCTCATTTAATTTCACAACTCCCTTATCGTCAACAGGTATAAACTCAATGTCAAATCCAAGGGACTTCAGAAAATCACAGGCGTTTAAAACCGCATGGTGCTCTATTGGGGTTGTAACTATTTTATTTCTTTTGCCTCCCAAACATGAAAAGGCCGCGCCTTTTACAGCCCAGTTGTCGCTTTCGCTCCCGCCGGAGGTAAAATATATTTCCTCTGTGTTTGCCCCTATAAGATTGGCCACACTTTCCCTGGCCTCATCTATTGCTTTTCGTGAAAATGACGCCAAAGAATAGGCTGCCGACGGGTTTCCGAAAAGCTTAGAAAAATATGGAGTCATTTTTTCTATAACAGAATTCATAACCGGCGTTGTGGCGGCGCTGTCAAAGTATATGGGTTTCATAATAATCCCCTCAATATATTTTTATATATCATTATATTCAATATACGGCAATTTGTGACACTTTGCGCCAATATGACACAGCCGCAATTTAATAATGATACATTATTCTGTTGAAAAAACTACTATTAAATGTTAGAATTTAAGTAGTATATTTAAAAGTCTAAAATTTTAATAATATGTTTACATAATAAAACTGAGAGGACAAAAAATTGATTAAAAAATATATTGCAATACCGTTTTTCACAATATTCTCGCTTTTATTTGCCTGCGCGGCTTACGCTGCCCCTGTGGTTACATCGCCCATAGACAGCCGCCCTGTAAGCAACGATTATTTAGAAAATCTTGTATCTCTTAACGGTGACACTCTTTACACTGTGCCTGCCGAAAACCTTGATTTGTTCACATCAGATGTTGAAAAATTTGCCGACAGCGAACTTGTTCGCGCCTCTGTTCGCGAAAACGTGAAAAATCACCCAAACAGCGACACCACTGTTATAATAAATGCCTCAACATACTTTACAGGCGGACTTATAGGCAGCCGCTGCGCCCAGCAGTATGAAAACACCGACGAGGCTGTTAAAGAGCTGTTTTCACTTATAAGCGATTATCCAAAACCAAAGTATTATGTAAATATAGCCATGCCAAGGAACCTTCCCGAAACAAGAGGGCAGGAAATTTGGCCTGACGACAACAAAATAACCGGCATAGGTGAATTTTTTCTTAAATATAACCCTGATTACAGCGATTATGACACAGTTTATGAAAAATATTCCCTTGTTACGCCTCAGCAGTTTTTAATGGAATACGGATATGTTTATAACAAAAGGCTGGAGCTTGGAGAAGATGCCCTTACCGATTGGGAAAAGGATTATCTTGAATTTGCCGAAAGGCAATATGTTAATAACGACACATATTCACAATATATAAAAAATTATATTACACCTTTTGAGAAAACGGCCGATATATGCGAAAATCTTATAAGGTGGCAGAGGGTAGGCAGAATAAGCGAGCTAATTATAGGCAACGACGATTTGCAGCTTCCCGATTCAATATCATACTTCTTCTCAAATGGGGAAAACTGGGTTCAGCTTGAAAACGGCACGCCTATAAAATTCAGCTTTTCCAGAACATACATGACAAGCGGAGAAAACAGCGTTGTAAACAGAATGACCAAAACATACTCCAAAGAAGAAACCGCCCTTGCCCTTGAGGGAAAAAGCGACAACATAAACTTTATATTCGGCATGGACGAGATACCTCACCTTATATACGCAAGAAGCCTTGCCCAAAGAGCAGGCCACAGCGTCAACATCGAGATTATAAACTTTAAAAACAACAAAGTGGCGGCTGATTACGACGTTATAACGCCAAGCAGACTTTTGGAATATGACAAAAACTTTGTTTCTGCCGGCCTTGAGCCTTACGGGAGAAAATTTAGGCTGTTTGTTTTTGATTACGGCGTATGCTCTGAAGACGACCTGAAAAACGTTATGAACGAAATGTCAAAGGCTTCTCAACAGGGAGAAATTGGCCTTATAGAGCTTTACACATATGGCACGTTAACCGGCAAAAATTTTCTTTTTAACACACTGCTTGAAAACTCTGCCAACAAAACCGGCAGCATTGGAATATCCGACCTTTCCTGTTTTTCGGCATGGAACACAAATGCCAACGCTATAGGTCTTGGAATAGCCAACGCTCAAACATACGTAATATCTAAAAAAAGCACAAATAACTTTAAGACTTTCGCCGAAAATCAAATGAAGATACTTGCCCAGCATATATTTGACGACGGTATTTATTACGGCAGAATAAGAGAATATCTTACATCGGAAGGATACAGCCCAACACATGACGATATGACTGAAAGTCCGTATCTTTGTTCCCTTTTTAACTCTGATTTGGTGTCAAGAGCTTTTGATGGCAAAAGGTTTAAAATAGACGGACGTACCGCCGGTATTTTTAACTTAAAACTTAAAAACGCCTATTTCCCATGGGGAAGGCTTTTTGACTGCGCCACCGAAATATCTTGCGATGTAAAGGAAATTCACGGCGCTTAACTGGCATATATATTTATTGAAACGGAAGTGACAAAATTGAGAATAGGCTTAGACATAGGCTCCACAACAATTAAAAGTGTGGTTATAGACAAACTTGGCAAAATTGTCTATTCGTCTTACGAAAGGCATTTTTCACAGATAACGGCTAAAACTGTTGAAATGCTTACTACTATTAAAAATAAATTTGACAAAAACACAGATTTCAGCCTTGTTATATCCGGTTCCGCCGGAATGGGCATGGCCGAGAAATGCGGCATAGAGTTTGTTCAGGAGGT
>CAJFUS010000101.1 GCA_904420235.1 Candidatus Neoanaerotignum tabaqchaliae | reverse complement strand
TAGCTCATTAAACAGCCGCTGGAACACACCGAGAAAATTTTATTTTTAAGGCCGAGACCGTCAAGGGTATCAACGCCAAAGTGCCTGCAAAGGCATAAATTGGCCGTGTTATACTCAAACTGCCAGTCATCACAGATGTTTATTTTTAAGTGGAGCCTTTTTTCTATGGCGCCGGCGTCCGATGTTGTTTTAAATCCGGCATTTGATATTATCTCTGACGGATTAAATTTTGCTGTTTCGTCAAGCAGATGATTTCCGGCGTTTATGCTTGTAAATTCCGTTGTAACAAATTCTCCTGTTGTTATGTCGCACACCGAAAGGCCGTAACCGTTTTTGTCGGCGTATATGCACATTATGTAGTTGTTCTTTTTTTCATCAAGAGCGGTATTATCAAGAAGCGTTCCGGGCGTAACAACCCTTATTACGTCTCTTTTAACAATTCCTCTTGCCGCGTTCGGGTCCTCAACCTGCTCGCATATAGCCACTTTATAGCCCTTTGAAACCAGCTTTGATATGTAGCTTTCTGCGCTGTGAAACGGAACGCCGCACATTGGAGCTTTTTCCTCCTGCCCGCAGCTTTTTCCCGTAAGAGCTATGTCAAGCTCTTTGCTGGCTATAAGCGCGTCGTCATAAAACATCTCATAGAAATCCCCTACTCTGAAAAAAAGCAAACAATATTTATATTTTTCCTTTACCTCAAAATATTGCTCCATCATTGGAGAAATCTTAGCCATTTATGTTGACCTCCAAAATTATGGCCGCAGGTTAATTGCAGCCTGTGCATGAAGAGCAGCAGCCTTCACAGCCAGCTGTATTTTCTCCCTGTATTGTTGCGTTTATTATGTTAAAAACAGAGTTTATAAATGCACCGTATTCGCTTTCGGCTTTTATTAAGCCGTTTGTTACGGCATCTTGCCTGATTATTTTCTCAAGCTCAGTTATTTTGTTTCCTATTTCAGTAAGCTGCATTTTGTCGCTGTCTTTATCAGCCATTATCTCACTAAATTTCTGCTTAAGGTCTGTATACTCGTTTACAAGCCTTTGTGATTCTGCATTGTTGTCAAAAGCGGCTCTTGCCTCCTCAAGTCTCTTTGCGGCATCACTTTCAAGAATTTCTTTTCCAAGTGCTCTTGCGCTGTCATAAATACTCATTATATATCAAATCCTTTCTCCAATTAAATAAAATGTTTTGTTCTCGGTTATTTTAACGGGAATGGTGTTTCCTATAAGGTCGGTTCCGCCGTTAAAATGTATAAGTGTGTTGTCTTCGGCTCTGCCCGTTATTATTCCCGCTTTGTCACTTTCCTTTTCAGCTAAAACATTATATGTTTTGCCTATTTTTGTTTCCTGAGTATTGTGTATACTTGTGTTTAAAACATCAAGCAGTCTGTTGAATCTTTTGTGAGCCGTCTCCTCGTCAATTTGGCAATCCATAGCAGCTGCTGGTGTTCCGGGCCTTTTTGAATATATAAATGTAAAGGCTGATGAAAAACCGCATTTTTTAACAACGTCAATCGTTTCTTCAAAATCCTTTTCGGTTTCTCCGGGAAAGCCGACTATTATGTCTGTGCTTAAAGAAATATCCGGTATTTCGTGTCTTATTTTATCAACCAAACTTAAATACTGTTCCTTGGTGTATCTTCGGTTCATTTTGTTGAGTAATCTACTGCTTCCGGACTGCATTGGAAGATGAAGATAGTTGCATACTTTTTTGCAGTCACGCATAGCATATATAAGCTCATCTGATAAATCCTTTGGGTGAGACGTCATAAATCTTATGCGCTCTATGCCGTCAATTTGATTTATATCCCTTAAAAGCTGAGCAAAGCTTGTTGGGGATTCAAGATTTTTGCCGTAAGAATTTACATTTTGCCCCAAAAGCATTACTTCTTTAACTCCGTCAAGAGCAAGAGCTTCAACTTCCTTAATTATATCCTCTCTGCGTCTGCTGCGTTCTCTGCCACGAACATACGGCACTACACAGTATGTGCAGAAATTGTCGCAGCCATACATTATGTTTACGCTGGCTTTGAATTTATGCTCTCGAACCGTTGGAACTTCCTCAACAATCTCCTTTTGCTCTGTCCATATATCTCTTACTTTAGACGAGGTTTTTATCCGCTCGCTTAAAAGCTCAGGAAGTTTATAAAGATTATATGTTCCAAACAAAATGTCGACAAAGCCGTAAGTTTTGTCTATTTTCTCAACTACTTCATTTTGCTGAACCATACAGCCGCATATTGCAAGTATCAGGTTTGGATTGCGTTTTTTGAGGGTTTTAAGCCACCCAAGACGTCCGTATACTTTTTCCTCGGCATTGGCTCTTATGCAACAGGTGTTATATATAATGAAATCGGCATCATTTTCTGTTTGGGTTATTTCATATCCCATTTCCTGAAGCATTCCTATAAGCTTCTCAGAGTCATGAGCATTCATTTGACAACCCATTGTAAGGCAGAAAGCTTTCCTTATGTGTCCTGTTTCAAGCTTATAACTGTTGTTCCATTGATTTACAAAAGCTATATAGCTCTCCTGCAAATCGAAAAGCGAGTTTATATTTGTTTCGCCCATAACATTTCCTTTCTATAAAACAATAAAAAATAAACTTTTAAAAACAAAGTATACCACAATAAGGAATTTACTTCAAGCGTACTGATATTGAATGAATCTTATTTTTTCATATATTATTTTAACATAATAAAACATAAATTAATTATGTTTAAATTAGTATAAAGCAATTATATTGAAGGATTAAGTTTATAATAAAAACAATTATAAAATAAATTTTATAATTGTTTTTATTATAACAAATTCAGCACAGATTATTATGTAATATTTTTTATTTAAAAAACTATACTCACAATATGTTTTTATTTAGTTAACCTTTATGATATAAATTACTATTTGATAAATAGATGCTTTGAAATGTGAAATTTATTTCAAATTATGCATCATTTTATTTAAAAAATGTTTCGATATATGAATGTAAAGTCTGATATATTAATTTTATTCATACTATTGACTATTATAACAATATGGTTTATAATGAATTTATTAACAGTAGATGAATATTACTTTTAAACATATTACCTTTTTGTTTAACAATTAATTTTAATTTTAAATTTATATGAAAACAAAGCTTTTAAGCGATGTTTATTAAATTATATTCACTTTAAAATATTTATGTTTAATAAAAAGGGGGCATTGTTTATGAAAAAAATTTTATCAATAGCTGCTGTTGTAGTAATGGCAGTATCTGCTTTATCAGGCTGCGGCTCGTCAGGCTCAAGTTCTGGCAGTGAAGGAACGGCTGCATCGTCTCAAACGTCGTCCGCAGAAGTTTCGGCAGAATCCGGCGAACGTGCTACTGCTGACGAGATAGTTATAGCAAAACGTACTGATGGCTATAATTACGACCCAACAACAGTTAACGAAAATGGCGCTGTATGGCTTTATGATTTGTTCCTTGAAGGACTTGTTAAACCTAATGATGACGGCTCTGAGATAATTCCAAGCCTTGCTGAAAGCTGGAAAATAAGTGATGATGGTCTTACATACACATTTAATCTTAAGCCGGGCGTTAAGTTTGCGGATGGTACTGATGTTACTGTTGAAGACTGGATATGGACATTTGAGAGAGCTAAAGCCGGAACCGAAGGCTGGTGGGCATTTGCTGCCGAAGATATAGAGTCCGTTTCCTCTCCTTCGGAAAACGTTCTTGAGGTAAAGCTTTCTCAGCCAAATGCCGCAATGCTTTCCAATTTCTCAAACTTTAATATGTGTGTTCAGTCAAAGGCGTTTTTTGAGGCCAACGGATATGAAAATTACCTTCCAATGGGAACAGGCCCGTATATGGCAACTTCTTGGGCAAAGGAGCAAGAGATAGTATTTGAAAAAAATCCATACTATCATGTTGAGGGCGAGCCTAAAACTGAAACATTAAGAGTGGTAGTTGTTCCTGATGATGAAGCAAGAGTTATGCAGCTTCAGGCTGGAGAAGTTGATATAATATGTGATGTTCCTTTCAGCAGCATGCAGGTTCTTGAGGCCACAGACGGCATAAAAACGTCAGCAGTTCCGTCAATGTCGAACAGATATATCGTACTTAACACAAGAGATGAAATACTTTCAAATAAAGAAGTGAGACAGGCGCTTGCTTATGCAACGGACAAACAAGAAATAGTTAATATGGTTCTTTATGGATATGGTGATGTTGCCACAACTATACTTTCTGGAAGCGCTCTTTACCATGATGACGAATTAGTTGACAGAGAATATAATGTTGAAAAGGCTAAAGAACTTCTTGCTTCTGCCGGATACCCAGATGGCTTTGAACTTGAGCTTCTTGTTCGTTCAGGAAACGCAGTATTTGAACAGATAGCTACAATTATAAAAGACCAGTGGTCGGAGATAGGTGTTAATGTAACTTTAACAACCCTTGAGTCGGCTACCCTTCTTGATTTACAGTATGCAGGAGATTTTCAAGTGGTTATAGGAACATGGTCAGATGATATACTCGATCCTATAAGTGCTGTTGAAAACACACTTGTTCTTGACACATTCTCAACAGGATATACAAATGAAGAGGCTGTTGAACTGTTTAATGCTTCAACGGTAGAGCTTGACGAAGCAAAACGCGGTGAATACTTTAAACAGATTCAGGAAATATATTTTGAAGATGTTCCTATAAACAACCTTTATCATGAAGATATATGTTGTGCCATGAGTGAGGATATAGACGGATTTGTTCAAATTCCTCTTGGAAGGTATCGTTTTAATAACCTTGTTAAATATGAATAAAACAATAACAATCAATATGGCTTAGATTTCCATAAACGGCGTAAAAGTCTATTGAGTTAAACATAAAAACTCATGTGGATTTATAATCCCATGAGTTTTTATTAAATATAATCGATTAAAGAGGCAGGTGACAGCAAGCAATGGGCATCAAAGCGATAGTAAATGCCAAAATAGTAACTTGCTTTTGCGGTGTTATAGATAAAGGAATTTTATTATGGGACGATAACAATGGAAAAATAATATACTGTGGAAATGAAGCTGGAATTATTCCTGAACAAGCCCAGATATTGAATATGGACGGCTGTGTTATAACTCCAGGGTTTATTGACGCTCATACTCATATTGGAATACAAGAGTCTATAACAGAAACGGCGGGCGATGACCTTTCGGAAACCAATTTAGGGCATGCTACTCCATTTATAAATGCCAGCGACTCAATAAATTTTAATGACGTAGCTTTTAATGATGCCATATCTGGCGGGGTTACAACTGTTGGCATACTTACAGGTAGCGGACTTGCCATAAGCGGAACAGGCTGTATCGTGAAAACAGCTGGACCTATATTAAGTCGCTTTATATCAAGGCAATCATGCCTTAAAGGTGCCCTTGGAGAGATTCCCAAAAAGGAATCTCTGAAAAATCTATCCTGTGCCTCAAGTCGAGGAGGAAATATATCTGTTATACGTGACTGTTTTTATAATGCCATGTTTTATTCAGAAAGTAAGGAAATGGCTTTTAAGAATAAAAGTCCTTTTCTAAAACGTCCTGGATATGAAGTTGTATGTAATGTACTTGAAGGCAATATGCCTTTTAGAATACATGCTTTTAGAAGTGATGACATACTTTCTGCAATAGAATTGTCTGATGAGTTTGGAATAAATATAATTATTGAACATGGCCTTGAGGCTGTTGAACTGTGCGATGAGTTAAGTAAAAGAAAAATACCAGTGTGCTTCGGAACTGCCCTATCTTGGCGCTACAGCAACGAAACAAAAAACACAGGATACTCATCTGTTTCCGTTTTACTTAAAAAAGGTATTAAAACAGCTCTTATAACCGACCACGGCTGTACCCCTATAGAGCATTTGCTCTTATTATCACAGTTGGCTATTAAAGAAGGTGTATCTTGGGAAGATGGTATAAAGCTTATAACATTATACCCTGCCCAGATACTTGGCATTGAAAATGAAGTTGGTTCTCTTCGTAAGGGAAATGACGCCGATTTCAATGTGTTCAGCGGAGACCCATTTCATTATACTACAAATCTTCAAAGCGTATATATAAATGGTAATGAGGTTTGGAATATAGAAAGAAATAAAAAGAGGTGGTATTAGTATGGACGTACTTAATTATATTTTAAAGCGGGTTCTGCAAATGATACCTGTATTTATAATAGTTACCATTCTTATATTTATCCTTATAAGAGCTATTCCGGGCGACCCGGCAATGGTTATGCTTGGCGAAAGAGCTACTCCTGAGTCTCTTGCCGCATTAAGAGAAAAACTTGGGCTTAATGAATCGTACATAACGCAGTTTTTGCTTTATCTTAAAGGCATAGTTACACTTGACCTTGGTGATTCCATAAAGTTTAATATGCCTGTTGTTGATTTAATATTTTCAAGAGTTGGTACTACAATATGGCTTACTATTATGTCAACATTTTTTACGGTGATTTTCAGTTTTATACCTGGATATATTGCTGGAATAAAAAAAGATAAAATACCAGACCAGATTATTAGGCTTATAGCCCTTATAGGACTTTCAGTTCCTTCATTTTGGATAGGTCTTGTTCTGCTTACCTTATTTGCAGTGCAAATTAAGATATTCCCTGTATCAGGCTGGGGCGATACATTTATTGAACATTTTGTTGGTCTTATACTTCCAAGCATAACTCAAGCTATAGGTGTGTCCGCAATACTTATAAGAAACCTTAGAAACAACGTTGTTGATATTAAAAACAGTGATTATGTTGATTTTGCTAAAAGCAAGGGCATATCTCAGTTTAGAATAAGCGCTTTTCATATAGTTAGAAACGCACTTATTCCTACAACAACACTTCTTTCGTTAAAGATAATAGCAATGTTTGGCGGAAGTATTGTAATAGAAAATGTATTTACACTCCCAGGAATAGGAGCTCTTCTTGTAAACAGCATATATGCAAGAGATTACGCAGTTGTTCAAGGAATAATTATAATGTTCGTTATTGTTGTTATGGTTATAAATCTTTTAACGGATATTATATATTCAATACTTGACCCTCGCGTTAAGCTTAGCTGAAAAGGAGGGAAAATATATGAATAAAAAAGCGATAAAAATAAATGTTTCCCTCATTATAGGAATTATAATAGTTGGAATAGCTCTTATTATGGCTCTGTTCCCTTCTATGTTTACAAATTATGACCCAGAGGCCATAGATGCAACAGCCATGTTGGCACCTCCATCAGCCGAGCATATTTTTGGAACGGATAATTATGGCAGGGATATATTCGCAAGAGTTATATATTCCGCCAGAATAGACCTGCTTATAGGCGTTGGAGCCATGATAATACCATTTTTTGTTGGAACGGCCTTAGGAATAATATCTGGCTATTATGGCGGAAAAGTTGATGCATTTTTAATGAGAGTGCTTGACATATTTATGGCTTTTCCATATATGGTATTGGCCATAGCAATAGTAGCCATTACGGGTGCCGGAATAAAAGCTCTTTTTATATCAATGTGGCTTGTTGGATGGAAAGAATATACAAGGCTTGTAAGAAGCGAGGTTCTTGTTGTTAAAAACTCGGAATATGTTGAAGCCGCTAAAGTTCTTGGCTACAATGATTTAAGAATAATTGTGAGAAGTATAATACCGAATGTTCTTTCAAGTGCCATAGTTTATGGAGCCTCTGATATTGTTATGTGTATGATGTCCGGCGCGGCCATGAGCTATCTTGGACTTGGTGTTCAATCCCCTACCCCCGAATGGGGAGCAATTATATCCGGAGGCAAAGCGTTTTTGTCAATAGCATGGTGGATAACAATATTCCCCGGTATTTTTCTTGTTGTTACCGGCCTCGGCTTCAGCCTTATAGGTGATGGTTTATCAGATAAATTAAGGCAAAAAGGCCGTTGATATATAAAGAGGTGATATATTATGAGCGACAAAATTAATACCGGTGATGTTTTGCTTGATGTAAAAAATTTAAATGTCAGGTTCTATTCCAACGGCCGTGAAATGAAGGCTGTAAACGGAGTAAGCTTTAATATAAAAAAGGGCGAGACATTTGGCTTTGTTGGCGAAAGCGGTTGTGGAAAAAGTACTACAAGCAGAGCCATAATACGCCTTCTTGCCGAAAATGCTAAAATTCCCAGTGGAGAAATAATTTATAAAGGTCAGGATATTTTAAAGCTTTCAAATGATAAGTTAAGAAAAATAAGAGGAAAAGAAATAGGTATGATATTCCAGGAGCCAATGACGGCCCTTAATCCTGTTCTTACCATAAAACAGCAGATGTATGAACAGTTTATAGGTACAAATATGACTAAAGCGCAAAAGGAAGAAAAAGCTGTTGAAATGCTGCGTCTTGTTGGTATACCTTCTCCTGAAAAAAGGCTTAAAGAATACATACACCAATTTTCCGGCGGAATGCGGCAAAGAGCAATGATTGCCATAACTCTTGCTGCAAATCCTAATCTTCTTATAGCCGATGAACCAACGACAGCTCTTGACGTAACAATACAAGACCAAATAATAAAACTTATTAATAAAATAAAGGACCAGTTGGGAATGAGTGTTCTGCTTATAACTCATGATTTAGGTGTTATAAGTCAGATGTGCGACCGTGTAGCCGTTATGTATGCCGGATATTTTGTTGAAACGGCGGACACTCTTACGCTTTTTTCAGTGCCAAGGCACCCATATACAAAGGGTCTTATAGATGCTCTTCCAAGCACTGATAAAAAAGACTTATCACTTAAGCCAATAAAGGGCACTGCCCCGTCTTTGGCGGATTTGCCTTCGGGTTGTCCTTTCGCACCAAGGTGTCCATACAAAGAGGATAAATGCGATGCGGAACTGCCGGAAATGAAAGAGATAAGTCCCGGACATATGGTTAGATGTCATTTCCATGAAAAACTTAAAGGTGCGCAAGGGCTTATAAGTATTGACGAAGAAGGTGATAATAATGTGTGAGGAAAGAAAAAAGCTTCTCGAAATAAAACACCTGAAAAAATATTTCCCTATTCCAAGGAAAATAACAGAAGTTTTGTCAAAAAAGCCTCAAAAATCAGTTAAGGCTGTTGATGATATAACCCTTGATATATATGAAGACGAGATATTAGCCCTTGTTGGTGAAAGCGGCTGTGGAAAAAGCTCTTTCGCCAGAACAATAATAAGACTTTATGATCCGGACTCGGGCCAAATAATAATGGACGGCAAAGACATAACAAAAATGAGTAAAAAGGAACTTAGGCCCCTTAAGCGAAACAGTCAAATGGTGTTTCAAGACCCCTATTCATCACTTAACCCCAGAATGATGGTTGGCGATATGCTTAAAGAGGAGTTCTTGTATCATCATATATGTGAGCCAAGCGAAGTTGACGGCAAGATAAAGGATATACTTGAAAAGGTTGGCCTGAGCGACGACGCCATAGACAGGTTTCCAAGTGAGTTCTCGGGCGGTCAGCGTCAAAGGATAGGAATAGCAAGAGCCTTGGCCGTTAACCCTAAGTTTCTTGTTACAGATGAGCCCGTATCCGCCCTTGATATATCAATTCAAGCGCAAATTTTGAATCTTCTTAAAGAACTTCAAAAAGAATACAGCCTTACCATATTATTTATTTCGCATAACCTTAATGTTGTCTATTATATAGCCGACAGAGTGGCGGTTATGTACCTTGGCAAAATTGTGGAGCTTGGTGATACAAAGGATATATACTCAAAGCCTCTACATCCTTATACAGATATATTAATACGCTCATCGCCAAATCTTGACCCAAGAAAACGCGAGGAGGCTCCAGCCATAAATGGAAACCCTCCAAGCCCAATAGATATTCCACCGGGCTGCCGTTTTGCTCAAAGATGTCCTTTTGCAAAGGATATATGCCACAAAGAGCTTCCGGAACTTAAAGAGATATATCCCGGACATATGTGCGCCTGTCATAGATATAATAACATAAATAATTAGAGTGTTATTTGAAAATAGTAGTGATTTTTGTGCTAGTTTACTGTTTAAATTTAAACTTGAAATTAACTGCTGTTAATAATGCCTCTTTAAAAAAATATTATATAAAAATCGGAGCTTTTAAGTGATTGATAAATCATAGAAGCTCCGATTTACTTTTACTTGTTTCCACTAAGCGAACTTTGCGCCATATTTAAATAATTTTATTTAGTAATTATTTTATTATATTTTTTATATTTTTAAAATTATGCCTGCTGAGTTTTAAAAAGAAAATTTTATGTATTTGTATTTTATTATAAAATTTCTACTCGGCAACCTGCTTTTTCTTATACTCTTCTCCCCATTTCCACATAGCGTCCAAAATAGGCTTTAAACTGTATCCTGTTTCAGTAAGAGTATACTCAACCCTTGGCGGAACTTCGGGATATACCTTGCGTGTAAGTAGTCCACTGTCTTCCATTGAGCGCAGGTTTGCCGTCAATACCTTTTGAGATATATTGCCAACAGATTTTTTAAGCTCACCAAACCTTTTTGTCCCTGCAAGCAAATCACGTATAATTAAGACTTTCCAGCGGTCACTTATAAGAGTTAATGTTGTCTCAACCGGACAGGCCGGCAATTTTTTTCCATAAGAATTCCCCATTTCATCGCAAAAGTTTCTAAAAGGTAACTATAGCACAATAAAGTGCTTACTTTACATTTACTCTCTACGGACATATTATAATACTGCAAGCAGAAAAAAACAATTATAAAGCAAAAATGCTGTGTA
>CAJFUS010000100.1 GCA_904420235.1 Candidatus Neoanaerotignum tabaqchaliae | reverse complement strand
GGCAAAAACAGAAGACGCTGATATGCCGGCGGCAAATTAATAAAATTAGTAACATAAAAAATACAGCAATATTTTCAAAGTATGTGCTGCTTTTGGGAAATTTTACTTTTTATTTCAGTAATTTGTAAGATTATATTTATTATCACCTTAAACCATAAATTAAACTTGTATCTATTTAAGCCGGCTTAAAGCCGGCTTTTTATATTTTTAATCGTAAAGCCCTGCTCTGTCATTAACGACAAATATTTTAAGAGCTGTGTCATTAAGACCAAGCTCCCCCTTGTCATTCCCTATTAAATATCCCTTATCAAGCAATTTCTGAACTGTGGATTTTGCCCAATCGGGAACCTCAACGGTCCAATTATAAATTTTTTCCATATAGGTATCCTCCTCGCATAACGATATTATGTTTTCCCATGCTTTTTTAAATTCTTCTGGTGTTTTATAATCTTTTTTAAGCTTTTCTGTTGTGCTTCCCCAATATGGAAGCTGAAAATGCGGCTTATCAACCGGAGTTCTCCAATCTCCTCCCCATTCAAGACCTATTTCTTTTCCCACGGCCCCTGCCTTATCAAAAAAACTGTCGGAATTATCGTAAGCTTCCTTTCCATCATTTCTATAAATATCAAAGGCAGTACCCCATTGGTGGTGGGAACCGTATGAGCTTCCCCTAACATTTGTAACAATTTCTCCCGGCTCTGTTCTTCCTTGAGCGTAAAGCGCGTCTTGCTCTTCAACTGTTCTGTAACACTCGCCTATGGCTATACTAAGCCCTTTTTCAGCGCATTTTCTAATCAGCTCAGCGGCTTTGCATTGAAGAACAGGGTGGCACATTTTTATATCTCTCACTTTGATTTCCTCCTTTCGCTTTTATTTTGAATATCCACGCAAACACTTCTTTTAATTGTTTAAGCCTGATTTTTATTATTTTATACTTTATAAATTAAAAGCAATTTTTAAAACATATTTAAAACCGGCTTAAACAACCATTTTAAAAACACTTTATCAAAGTAAATTGAAAATCTATCATTTGTGTCTTAATATATAATATGACTGTAAACGACCTATTGTGCCAAAATAACCTCTTTTTTTGCGTTGCTTTATCCCAAAATTTTTATTCACAAAAAACTGCCTTCCATTGTGGTTTTAAACCTACAAATAGAAGGCAGCTTTAATATTGAACTTTAAAGTGGTTTATTATACTTTTTATCTAATTGACTGTATAAAAGCATAAGTTGCTTTGGCCAAAGCTTCATACCCTCCGTTATTCGGGTGTGTTGTGTCCGTCACTTTCATAGAACTATCCTGATTATACTCGTCAATTACTCCGGTTTTAAATTTAAAATCACCAAATGAGTCTATGGTCAAGTACACAGGCGAAACGTATACGTTTTTATAACGTCCGCTCTTAAAATGCGGATACAGGTCTTTTATAAACTGGAGCCTGTCATTTTTAGCCGTCTTTGTTGTTCCCGTATCAAAAAGCATAATAGGCGTATTGATTATTATCTTTATATCATCATTATAACTGTTTATGCTTTTTATAATAGTATCGAAATATGACAATATCTCATCATGACCGTTATGTTCTTTAAGGTTAAGGTCATTTATGCCAAGATTTATAACAACATAGTCTAAATTTTGGAAACCATTATTATCCATGTAATACTTAAAATCGAACTTGCCGTCATTTAAAAACGGATTGTCATATCCATACTTATTCTGAACATTACAGTAGTCATAGGCCGCCCAGCCTCCGCGGCCCTCATGCATAAAGCCTTCCTCGCCTCTTGTGCCTATAAGGGTCATTTTGCTGTTTTCCGCTGTATTAACAAAATATTTTGTGTAGAGATTTTCGTTTATAAGGCTGTCGCCAAGAAACATAAATGTTTTGTTGTCAAAAATATTTTCCTCGGCGTCAGATGAGTATACGGTTATTTGTTCTGTTTTTCCGTTAAAGCTTACATTGTATTTTCTATCTCCGTAAAAATCGGCCGTAATTTTTCCATTTTCAGATACAATATTTCCATTTTCGTCTGTTACCTCAATGTCATTTCCGTCATTTTCGGTTCCGTTAAGCAAAGCGTTGTTAAAATCAATAATACTTCCGTTTAAAACATATATTTTTTCGGGAAGCACCAGCTCTTTCTCAGCTATGCGTTCCGTTTTTATTCCTGTTTTCTCATAGCTGAAATTTTGTACCGCCTCTGAAGGCACATGATATAAATTAAAGTTTACATATATTTTTATAACCTCAGGCATATCTTCTGATGTAAATTCCAGTTCCACAGCTTTACTTTGAGTAAAATCTACCTTTGAATACTCAATTTCCGATGTATACACATTTCCGTTATCATCATTCACCGCAAATCTAATGCTGTTTTGTTCTGGAAAAATGCCGTTTATGAAAAATCTTTTTCCTGCCTCCGAGTTAAATATTTTTGCGTCCTCAACAGCGGCCATAAAATTGTTCATTTCTTCGCTTTCGCTGTTGCTGGATACAAATAAATCGGTGGATATATTATTTTCGTTCTCAATTTCTATTCCAGTACAATTTTTGTCAACATACCTAACTTTCTCAGGATTAACACTTGAAAGCTGTTCCTGAATTTGTTCGTCAAATGGTGTGAATACAGGTTCATTAAGGAAATACATAAATTTGACAGGCGTTCCGTTGTCAAACTGGGTTTTTAAATATGTTTTAAGTGTATCAACGTCTTTTACGTTTCTCACGTTCATAATACGCATAAGAATCTCTTCCGAGCTTTCTCCGAAAGATATGCCGTCGTAGATATTTGTTTTTTGTGAATCAAACGTGTGCACGTCAAAATGTGTGCTTACGCCGTTAAGAATTCTTGGAGTTTCCTGCCCAAAAGGACACCTGAATATTGTCGTGTTATCATTTTGGAATGAGGCCTTTCTGTAAAGGCTCCAGTCCTCACTTCCGTCAAATATTTTTATTCCGACGTTTCTTTCAACTCCCCAAACGCCGTCAATACATGTTATTTTATCGCAGTAGGCGTCGCTCAGCTTATAAAGCGGATAATCAAGAGGTATATTTATTACTCCGTTATCAGTGTAAATAGCAAAGTTATTTCCCTCTCCCACTCCTGTAATTGTTGATATATTGTATGGATTTATGTTATAAGCCGTATTTGGCCTAACGGCCACAAGTGCGCCGTTTATTGAAAAATCAGCAAAGGCGTTTACAGAAATCATCATTGAAATAACAGCAGAAAAAGCAAAAACCCTTTTTTTCAAAATTAACCCCTCCATTTAAATTAAGCTGTATTATGGTATATTATAAAATAAATTTGCCTGTTTTGTCTATCTTAAAAGCCTCTGTTGTATAATTTGGCTGAAAAATGTGGTATACTGTGTTTAATTTGCTCTTAAAGCTGCAAATTTAAAATTCAAAGTAATATCCAATTTAAATCATAAAAATTTTTTAGAAAATATTACCTGAAAATCATATAATCAAAGAGGTGTTAATATATTGAACCTCATTTGCATACGAAAAAAATATAAGGAGTGAGAAAATGTCAGGCTCAATATTAGGCAAAAATTTTCAAATATCAACATGGGGAGAGTCTCATGGCAGCGCCCTTGGCGTTGTTATAGACGGCTGCCCCGCGGGACTTGACCTTTGTGAGGAAGATATACAAAAGGACCTGAATCTGCGTAAACCGGGTTCAAATAAATTTGGAACTTCAAGAAAAGAAAGCGATGCCGTTCATATACTTTCAGGCGTTTTTGAGGGAAAAACCACTGGAACGCCAATATCTCTTGTGGTATACAACGAGAATCAAAAATCCTCTGATTATACAAATATAAAAAATATATTCCGTCCCAGCCATGCCGACTATACATTTCAGTCAAAATACGGTTTCAGAGATTACCGAGGCGGAGGACGTTCTTCCGGAAGGGAAACACTGTCAAGAGTTGCCGCCGGAGCAGTGGCTAAAAAAATCCTTTCAGAAATAGGAATAGAATTTTTAACCTACTCAAAGGAAATAGCCGGATTTTCAACAAACAAAACTCCAAAAACACGCGATGAAATATTTTCGGACCAATTATATATGCCGGACAGCGAAGTATCGTTAAAGGCAGCCGAATATCTGAAAAAATGTGTTGAGGACCATGACTCCGCCGGCGGAATTGTTGAGTGTATAATAAAAGGCGTTCCTGTCGGAATTGGAGAAACGGTTTTTGATAAGCTGGATTCTGCTTTGGCAAAAGCCATATTTTCTCTTGGCGCCGTCAAAGGCTTTGAGATAGGAACCGGATTTGCCTCCGCCAAATTAAAAGGCTCTCAAAACAACGACCAGTTTATTAACAATTCCGGCAGAATATCTAAAAAAACAAATAACTCCGGCGGAATATTGGGCGGTATGAGCGATGGAAGCGACATAATATTCAGAGCCGCTTTTAAGCCAACCCCATCTATATTTAAAAAACAGACAACTGTGGATATTAACGGAAATGAAACGGAAATAGAAATAAAAGGACGTCACGACCCAATAATAGTGCCAAGGGCCGTTATAGTTGTTGAGGCAATGGCAGCCATAACTCTTACCGACCTGCTGTTTTCAAATATGTTTTCAAAAATTGATAGCGTTAAAAATTTTTATAAACCACTGTAACATATAACCTGTCCCACCTCTCATATATTTTACAGAGGTGATACACATGAAAAAAACAAAAAGCGCCGGGCAAATCATATTTATAATGATTTGCCTGTGCTTTATTGCCGGAATATTTGCCGGAGCCGTAATTCAAAACATGGGAATAGATAAAATAAAAGACCTTTGCCTTAATGAAAGCCTTCCAAAAAACGCTCCTTTTTACGCTTTGTTTGTAAAAAACTCAAAACTGTTTATATTGTCGTGGCTTATTGGGTTTATAAGCTTTGGAATTCCATTTATAATGGCAATTTCCATTTTAAAAGGAATTACATACGGTTACGCTTTTTCATATATGCTTTCGTTAAACGGCATTGGAACCTTAAAAGATATTTTGCTTTTTGTTATTCCTTATAGCGTTATTTCTTCAATTCCTTTTTTTATATCTGGAACATTCGCATGCTGGGCCGCTACACGCAAATTTATAAAATCATCAAAATCTTGTTTGCGCCGCGAAAAAGAAAAGAAAAAAACCGAGTTTATAATAATTTTTATTTTATCACTAATATTAACTTTTATATCCTGCTTTGTTGAAATAAAGTTAAGCGGATATGTTGCATTATAAAATTCCTATAAAATTCGACTGAATTATGTAAATTATTATAAAAACTAATTAAAACGGCAAAAATTATCGACATATTTAAGTATTTAGTATATAATCTACTATGTATTATGATGTTAGCACGAAAAGGGGAAAATGTAATGCTTGAAAATGAAGCTGAGTTTTTGGCGTTTCTTTCTGATACTAAAGGCGCGTCCGAAAACACAATTTTGTCGTATAAAAGGGATATTAAGAACTTTTTTCAATATTTGTCTGAAACCGGCATAAAAGACTTACAGAGCATAACCAGCCTTACTTTATCCGCCTATACCCTGTACCTTCAAAACAGTAAAAAGGCAAGCTCTACAATATCAAGAAACATAGCGTCTTTAAAATGCTATTTTTCTTTCCTTCATTCAAGAAACAAAATACAGTTTAATCCGGCTTCTGATTTGGAATCTCCGAAAATAGACAAAAAATTTCCGGAAATAATGTCTGTCCAGGACGTGGAACTGCTTTTAAATCAGCCAGATATATCAGAGCCTAAAGGTCTTAGAGATAAGGCAATGCTTGAGGTTCTTTACGCAACAGGCATGAGGGTATCGGAATTAATATCTCTTAAAGTAACCGACATTAATCTCAATCTTGAGCTGATACATTGTTCCGGTAAAAATAAAACACGGGTAATTCCCCTCGGTTCAAAGGCCATAGAGGCTTTAAGCCGCTATTTAAAATGTTCAAGAGGCACTCTTCTTAAAAATGATACAGAGACAAGCCTTTTTGTAAACTGCAATGGAAACCCTATGACAAGGCAGGGCTTTTGGAAAATAATAAAAGACTATGCCAAAAAAGCCGGCATCCATGAACAAATAACACCGCATACACTGCGTCACTCATTTGCCGCTCACCTTATTGAAAACGGCGCTGATATACAGTCTGTTCAGGAAATGCTTGGCCATTCTGACATATCAACAACTCAAATTTACGCCAAACTAAGCAAAAGCAAGCTTAAAGAGGTCTACTCAAAAGCTCATCCAAGGGCATAAAAGATAAAAACGCTGTTTCTTTGCTGGAAACAACGTTTTTTTACGTATTACGATAGTGTCACAAAATTTATTAACATAATACACACATCATAAAATTAGGAAGTGATTATAAATCAGATGAGAAAAATGTTATCGGCAGTTATAATGATTGTGTGCGCTGTTTCACTTTCAAGCTGCCTTGCTAAAAAACCCCTTGAGCCTGTGTCTCAAACAGCTTTTGTGCTTGACACAGTAGCAACTATAACTCTTTACGATTATCCAGAAGACAGTGATCCAAATGAAATTATAAACCAAAGTTTTGGCCTGTGCAGTGAGTATGAGAAAAAATTAAGCCGCACCATAGAAACAAGTGATATATATAAAATAAACACAGCAAATGGTCAGCCAGTTGAGGTATCAGACGAAACCATTGAGCTTATAGAAACAGCAATTAAATTCAGCGAGCTTACGGACGGAAAATTTGACATAACAATAGCTCCCGTATCATCTTTGTGGGATTTTAAAGCGGAAAACCCTGTTCCACCCTCTGACGAGGCCATAAAAAACAGCCTTGCTCATGTTGGATATAAAAACATACAAATAAACGGAAACGAAATAAGCCTTGCCGACCCTGAAGCTGCCTTAGACTTAGGCGGAATAGGCAAGGGATATATAGGTGACAAGGTAAAAGAATATCTTTTAAACCAAGGTGTAACAAACGCCGTTATAGACTTGGGAGGCAACCTGCTTGTTATATGCCCTGAAAACCAGCCTGAGAGATTTGGAATACAAAAACCATTTTATGATTATGGCGTTCTTATGGGAGCGGTGGAATCAAGCGGCAACTCAATAGTCACTTCGGGAGTTTACGAAAGGGATTTTGAGTATAACGGAAAGCTTTATCATCACCTACTTGACACATCAACTGGATACCCTGTTGAAAACGACCTTTACTCGGTTGTTATAATAGGACCGTCATCGGCATACTGCGACGCCCTTTCAACTTCACTTTTTTGTCTTGGAACCGAAAAGGGCCTTGAGCTTATAAACAGCATGGACGGATATGAGGCTATATTTATAAACAATAAATACGAAACTATATTCTCAAATGGAATAAATAAAACAGTACCATATTTGACAGGAGGTCAGATATCAAATGGCGTCGGCTGAACACAGAGCAACTTCAAGAGTTCTTGACATACTTGAGATATTATCCTCGTCAACAGGAGGATATACACTTACGGAAATAGCAAAACAGATAGACGCTCCAAAAAGCAGCATATTTCCCATAATACACACCCTTGAGGAAAGGCATTATATATCAATGGACAGCTCAAATGGAAAATACTCAATAGGGATAAGCGCTTTTGCCATAGGCTCAACCTATGTCAGCTCAAAATCTCTTTTAAGCCATATACATTCGGCTATGAACGAACTTGTCACAGTTTGTAATGAAACCTGCAACATGGGTGTTTTAAATGGTTCTAACGTGCTTTATGTAGCAAAAATAGACTCCCCGCAGTCTTTAAGGCTTGTTACCCATGTAGGTATAAAAATGCCGGCTAACTGTACGGCCCTTGGAAAAGCTTTGCTTACAAAAACTTCATTTGAAGATATGAAAAAAATTTTTCCCGAAAAGTTAAGTACATGCACTAAATACTCAATTACAGATATAAATATTTTAAATGAACAGGTGCGCAAAGCCGAAATAGAAGGCTATGCCTATGAAAACCAAGAATTTGCTGAGCAGATAATGTGTGTTGCGGTTCCCATAGTAAAAGACGGAAAAGTTATGGCAGCTGTAAGTGTGTCAATACCCTCTTTTAGGTATGATGATAAAAAGCTTATTACTGTAAAAGAGGAGCTTAAAAAAATAAAAATCCGCGCTGAGCTGCTTTTAAGAAACTATAATGGTGAAATTTTAATATAATATGCAAAAGCCTGATTAAATCAATCAGGCTTTTTTATTTAAGCTCCATATAATCGTCTAAATCAACAAAACCATATTTTTCATAAAGAGAACGGCCCATTTTTGTAGTGTCAAGAGTTATTTGTCCAACACCCCTTTTCTTACAGTCCGAAACCAATATATCAAGCACATTTCTTCCTATACCCTTCTTTCTGTATTCCGGAGCAGTGTATATATTCATAAGGAAGGCAGTTTCTCCCGTTGGATTATGATATGAAGGCATCACTTTATAAAAACTTACGCCTCCTGCGCCAATAAAACTATCTCCGTCAAAGACAAGATACGCCGTATGACTTTCCGTCTTTAAGAGATGTTTCATAATAACTCCTAACATTTTCTTCAAAAAGCGTCATATCCTCGTAATTGATGAGTTTGTTTATGGCACGCAGAATTTCTATTCTTGTTTTAACAAGCATGTCAATATCATTAATTCC
>CAJFUS010000099.1 GCA_904420235.1 Candidatus Neoanaerotignum tabaqchaliae | reverse complement strand
TATTAAGAAATCTATTAGCTAGTAAATTTTTATACACATAATTCTATTTTCACTCATATGCTAATCATTTTTCACCATAAGCAAATATCCCTTCAAATAATATTTCGCCTGTGTTTAAATTTCTTATAAAGTAATAAAATGGCCTATTGGCTATAAAACTGTATTTTTTAGGTTCATATGCACTTCTGTAAACGTCAACCTCTGACATAGCCGCAGCTTCTGTACCCCTTTCATCAATTTTTATAAAAGCATTTTGATTCACATTGGAAACATAATATCCCTCGCCAATGAGCATATTTGATAAATCAGCTAAATCTGAAGAGAATAAATCAGAAACACCCATCCCCTTCAAAATTTCTGTTAAGTCAGTTTCGCTTTTTATACTGAATTTAGGTATCTCAATATGCACATTTTGTATTGACTCATTTTTAAAAATGCGATTAAGTGTATCAGATTTAAGTTCTTTATCAGCTAAAACAAAAGTCATGCCATACGGCGTAGTTTCTCCCATATCCATATTGCCATATCTTAATGTAAGCGACTGAAGTCCATCTTCTTCATAATACATAAAAAGTTTTCTATCGCTTATCTCTCTGTCAATTTTCATAAAATCAAGGATACTGCTTGTACCGTCGGCATTTGTAAAATATCCCTCATTTGTGTCGCTTTCTTTAAATGGAGTAAGCCACATTCCTTTAAAATAAGCCGTATCAATAAGAGCCACATCAAAATTTCCATTATTAACTGCGTTTTGAATATTGCCGACGGTATTTTCACTTACCCATTTATTTATCTCCTCAATCCCATCCGTTTGAGCCACATACGCCTCGTAGTAATCTTCAGCCAAAAACTTGAAATCATTATTAAGTTCATTATTTAAACCGTTTATCCAAATAGAATCAGCGCTTCTGTAATCAGCTGAATTGTATTGGCCGCTGTTATAAAATATCTTTTTTTTCGCAGCCTCGCTATTGTACTTTTCCAAATCGTCTATACCAATTGCCTTAACAAGTTGGTTTTTTGTGTTTCCGGCAGTTCCGTTGGCAGTTAGAGCCAAAATTCTTCTAAGACTATCCGGAGAAATAACAGTATTTTTATTATTTGATATTTCTTCCAAAATTTTCAGCTCGAAGCCGTAATCAATATTATACTCATACTCATTTTCCGTTTCTTCCGCAACAATCATAATACCATTTCCATTTTCCCTCTCAAAGCACTTTAGGCCGATTAAATTCAGCATATCCGCCGGAATATAAACGCTTGAGTTCCTTATTTCCGGAAAATGCTTCATGTATTCCACTTTGGTTATAACACCGTTTTCTCTGTATCCTATACCGCCTGTCCACACAAGTATATCAACCGGGTCATTGGCTTTTTCAATCACACAGTACGGTTCTTCATAGGAAACAAAATATCCAATTTGCCCGCACAATTCTCTTGCAGGTATGTATATTTCACCATCTTCACTTTTATAAGGCTGATTATCAAAAAATACCAAATTCATTCCGTTTAAATAGACGCTTACACTTTTTTCCGAATATGAGAATGCAGTAAAACTTATCAAAAGCGAAAACGCCGCAGTTAATAAAAAAAATCTTTTTTTCATAATTTTTCTCCCCCTAAATCCCATAAAACGCAATCATAGGCTTTAAGGAGATACTATCATAAAATACTGTTTAATACCATTACATACAAATTACAATTAAAAACCCAATATGTTTAATACACTAACATTTTTTATTCCAAAACATACCTGGCTGATAAAATAAGCAATAAACTTTAAATTTCAAAATCTATTCTAAAAATAATAAGTATTATTGAAAAGTCAGAAAAAACCATTTTAAAACTTCCAAAAGTATGTGATATTGTTTTATCCGTATTTGTATTTTTATTAGTTGAATGCCCCATTCTTCAGCCTTATAGCAATATACAAAACAAAGACGCGTCCGCTAACGGAACGCGCCCTTGTTTTGTATAATACAGATTGAAAATACATGGAGATGAGGAGAATCGAACTCCTGTCCGAAAATCCCTCCGCAAAAACTTCTCCCATCACAGCCGGTAGTTTAACATTCCCTCTTTCTGCCGCCTATCGGCAGGCTGCAAAATTCAGTAGCTTAATAAAATCTTTCCCGCCCTCAAAGCCTTGGGAAGGAAGTTGGCCGCAAAGTCGACGCCGGTAACCCGAACTGCGGTAATTCGGGGCCGACGAGCAGCGCAATTAGGCTGCTACTAAATTTGTTTCTTTGTCGTTTATTTTTTAAGTTTCCCATGATTTTAACGCAGCTCACAGGTTCTGCGGATGGCTATTTCTGTTTTTGGAACTCCCGTCGAAACCATTACATCCCCGAATAAACTAAGTTTAAACGGTAAGATTGCGGATTTTAAAATCCTTTTCAGCTTCCCTAAGCTGGTCTTTTTTAGCTATGGTCTGCCTTTTGTCATAAAGCTTTTTGCCTTTGGCAACGCCTATGTCAATTTTAACAAGGCCATGAAAAAAGTACGCCTTCAGCGGCACAACCGTATATCCCGCTTGTGACACAGCGTTTGCTATTTTTGCTATTTCCCGCTTATGAAGTAGCAGCCTTCTTGTTCTTAAAGGGTCTTTATTAAATATGTTTCCCTGCTCATATGGGCTTATATGCATGCTGTATATAAGGGCTTCGCCGTTTTCTATGCGTATAAAACTTTCTTTAAGGCTACACTTGCCCAAACGCATGCTTTTCACCTCTGTGCCGGAAAGTGATATTCCGGCTTGGTATGTTTCTTCGATAAAGTAGTCGTGATATGCCTTTTTATTTTGGGCAATCAGCTTGCTGTCTTTTTCTTTAGCCACAAAATACCACCTCCAACTATTACAGTTTAACAATATATGTGATAAAAATCAAGTTACGTTAGTGTTACAATTTATGTCAAAATTGTTAACCTCCTTAAAAAATCCCTTAAAACAGTCATTTTGGCCTTTGCAGCACAAAAAATAAAAACACCAGATTAAATTAAAACCGGCGTTTTTATTATTATCACAAATATAAATTTTAATTCCGATTATTTTTCATAAATTTTTTCAATGCCCTTTATAAGAAGATACATTCTGTCGTTCCATGGCGTCGGAACACCGGCCTCCTTACCAAATTTTATAACGGTTCCGGCAAAATAGTCAACTTCCGTCTGTCTTTTAGCCTCAACATCCTGAAGCATTGACGTTTTACCCTTTGGGTCAAATGTTGGCAGTATCTTCTCATAGGCAGCCGCATCGTCCTCTGTAAGATTAATACCTTTTTTTTCGGCAAGTGTTATAACCTCCGTCATAACCTCTCTCATGGCTTTATTAAGCTCCGGAACAGATATAAACGCGCCGTATGTGCAGCCTGTTATGGCCGAAATTTGGTTTGTGCTTACGTTTATCATCCATTTGTTCCATATTGTTCTAAGCATGTCTTGGCAAACTTCATTGCCTATTCCTGCGTTGTCAAAAATATCTTTAACGGCCTTAACCTCATCAGAGATAACCGTGTTGTCGGCATTTCCAAACTGTATAACGCCATCGTTTCTGTTTTTGATTCCATTGTCATCCCTAACAGCGTCTATTCCCAAAGCAATACCATAAAGCACTGTGTTATCTTTGTAAACGGCCTTAATCTCATCATGGGCTGTAACTCCGTTAAGCACAGTAAGCATAACCGTTTTATCATAAACTATATTGGCCACATCTTTAAGAGCTTGCTGAAGGTGATAATTTTTAACGGTAAATATAACAAGGTCAGCCTTCCAGTTATCTTCCTCCGGTTCAATAACCCTTGGTTTAACAAGCTCTCCATTTAAATTAATTCCTTTTCTTACTTTTTCGGCCCTGTTTCCTCCCGCTATAACGGCAAAATCATCACCCAAGCTTTTTATAAGCTTCCTTGCGTAAACAACGCCTATGGCTCCAAAGCCAACAAGAGCTACCCTCTTAATTTTCATCTTCATTTCCTCCCTCATCATCTGTAAACATAAAATCAATGGTTCTGGCCTGAATGTCGGTTCTTATTACCTTAACCTTAACACTGTCTCCAAGCCTGTATATTTTTCCTGTATGTCTGCCGACGGCCCTCATGTTTTCTTCCTCATACTCATAAAAATCGTCCTCAATTTCGTTTAAAGGCACCATTCCCTCAACGGTATTAGGAAGTTCCACATATATTCCCCAGCCGGTAACTCCGGATATAATTCCGTCGTAAACATTTCCTATGCGCTCAGACATATATTCCGCCATTTTAAGCCTGTCCGTTTCCCTTTCGGCGTCGTCTGCCCGTCTTTCGGTTGTTGAGCAGTGATAAGCCGCCTCTTCCATAAAGCTGTTATACCTTTTAGCCCTTTCCTCGGTTATACCGCCGGATATATTTTCTTTTATTATCCTGTGTATCTGCAAATCTGGATACCTTCTTATGGGCGAAGTAAAGTGGCAGTAATACTTGGCCGCCAAGCCGAAATGGCCTAAATTCTCCGCCTGATATTTAGCCTGTTTCATGCTTCTTAAAACAATTCTGCTTATTATATTTTCATACGGTGTGCCGGATATTTTTTCTATAAGGCGCTGTATCTCTCTTGGGTGCACTTCTCCACGGCCTTTAATTCTGTATCCAAACTGGTAAAGTATTTTTCTTAGGGCCTCTATTTTCTCACTGTCCGGCTGTTCATGATTTCTGAACAT
>CAJFUS010000098.1 GCA_904420235.1 Candidatus Neoanaerotignum tabaqchaliae | reverse complement strand
GCTCCGAAAAAGCTTATTATGCCTATTATAATAAGGGCTGTTATAACAGCGGCTATAATTGTTTTCTTTTCCTTTTGGCGGTAATACTCGTCATCTTCCTCATTGTCGTAATAATCATCGTCATAATTCTTGCTTGCCGTTGTGTTCTTAATCCTTTGGCGGCTTTGTTGCTTAGGCTGCTTTTGAACCTCCTGCCTTTGAACCGGCTGGCGCTGTTTTCTTTGAATTCCGCTTTTTACAGAATATCCTATATCGCCGTCAAAATCGTCCTCATAGTCGTTAGCCTCGTATTCGTCGTCCTTCGATATTTTTATCTTATTGTTGTATTCATTAAATTTTTCAGAAGCTTCACGAGCTATATTCCTTTTTCTTGGGCCGTTTATTTCAAGCTTAATCTCATTTTCAGGCTCCTGTTTTACATTCTGCTGGTTCCCGTTAAGCTTTTCATTTTGAAGGCTTTCAGCTTGCCTTTCATTCAACTTATTCTCGAAGGCATTTGCCATATCATTGGTTTTAACCATTTCGGATACAGCCGCGCTTTTTTCAGCCGCCTCCTCAAAATCATGTTCAACCTCGTCTATATTGTTTTTAATAGCCGTTTTTTCGGCCAAAGCCTGTTTAAGGTCCGAAAGCATATCGTCGCTTGATGCGTATCTGTCGTCCTTTCTTTTAGCCGACGCTTTATTAACTATTGATATAATTGTATCGCTCACATTTGGGTTATACTGTCTTATATCTGGAAGCTCGCTTTTAAGGTGTTTAAGAGCTATTGCAACGGAATTGCTGCCGTCAAAGGGAACATGCCCCGTAAGCATCTCAAACATTGTTATTCCAACGGAGTATATGTCGCTTTTCTCGTCCACATATCCTCCCCTTGCCTGTTCAGGTGAGAAATAATATACCGAACCCACAGCGTTTGTCGTCATTGTAACGGTAGACACATCGGCCGCCCTTGCTATGCCGAAGTCGGTTATTTTTATAGTTCCGTCAACACTAATAAGTATGTTCTGCGGCTTAATATCTCTGTGCACAACTCCATTTTTGTGCGCCGTAGCAAGAGCCGATACCATTTGTATGGCTATACTTAATGTAACAATCTCGTCAAGAGGCGCGTTTTCTTTAATAACCTGCTTAAGAGTATCGCCGTGTATATATTCCATAACTATATAATATATGCCGTTGTCCTCTCCAACGTCATACACATTAACTATATTAGGGTGAGACAGCTTTGCCGCCGAACGTGCCTCAGTGTTGAACCTTGTACGGAATTCCTCGTCCTGAGAAAACTCTTCCTTAAGAACCTTAACAGTTACGCTTCTTTCAAGCTTTATGTCCCTTCCTCTATAAACAACGGCCATGCCGCCTATGCCTATTTTTTCATGAATCTCGTAGCGCCCGCCGAGAATCATTCCGGAATTTAAATTCATATCTTCACCTCATATCTATTATAACTGCGGAAATGTTGTCTGTCCCGCCCATGCTGTTAGCAGTTTCTATAAGTGTGTTTAAAATATCGTTAATATTGTTTCCCCCGCTAAGTATCGATAATATCTTATCATCAGAAACCATATTAGACAGTCCGTCTGAACAAAGAAGTATCATGTCCCCTTTGCTCAGCTTTTCTATAACCGTGTCGGCCAGTACGGTTTTCTCACTGCCTACAGCCCTTGTTATAACATTTCTGTTGGGGTGTTTTTCGGCCTCCTCAAGAGTAATACGCCCCTGCTTAAGCATCTCCATAACAAATGAGTGGTCTCTCGTTAACTGAGTGAGACTGCCGTTTCTTAAAACATAGGCTCTGCTGTCGCCTACATGAACTATATAAAGTACATCTTTTTCTATAACGGCGCATGTGAAGGTTGTTCCCATGCCCTCAAATTTCTCGGCCTCATGGGATTTTTTGAACAAACCCGCATTGCACACCGAAACGCCATCAACCATTGTATCAAGTATATTCTCCGGCTTAAGCTCCTCATCGCTTCTTGAGTTAATATATTCCGTAAAAAGCTTAACCGAATAGCTGCTGGCCACTTCCCCAGCTTTATGACCTCCCATACCGTCGGCTACTATATAAAGATTTTTAATACGGCTCTCCTCGTTTGATATATAAATTGTGTCCTCATTGTTTTTCCTAAGCAATCCTGTTACGCTTTTGCCAGCGGCTTCCATTAACAGGTCACCTCCCTATTTTTTTAAATATCCTCTTCTAAGCTGTCCGCACGCCGCGTTAATATCGCTTCCAAGCTTTCTTCTTATAGTTGTTTCTATTCCTTTTGAATTAAGCACAGCAGCAAAATCATTAATTGCGCTTTCCCCGCTGCGCACGTAATTTCTTTCTTTAACATCATTAACAGGTATTAGATTAACATGGCAAAGCATATTTTTAAGCCTTGATGCCAGCTCAACGGCACACTCTCGGCTGTCGTTAACTCCCCTTATCATAGCATACTCAAATGTTATTCGTCTTTTTGTTGAGTCTGAATAAAGCTTGCATGCGTTTAATAGCCTTGTAATATCATACTTTTTGGCCACAGGCATAATTTGCCTTCTTATATCGTCATTTGGCGCGTGAAGGGATACGGCCAATGTAATCTGCAAATCCTCATCCCTCAGCCTGTTTATGCCGTCCACAAGTCCGCAGGTTGAAAGAGTTATGTGTCTTTGGCCTATATCAAGGCCCATAGGTGAATTAAGTATTCTTATAAATTTAATTACATTATCATAATTGTCAAGAGGCTCTCCGCTGCCCATAATAACAACGCTTGAAACCCTTTCGCCAATATCCTTTTGTATCTCATATATCTGAGACAGTATTTCCCCCGCCAAAAGATTATACTCAAGGCCGTTTAACGTTGATGCACAAAATGAACATCCCATTCTGCACCCAGCCTGTGACGAAACACATACGGCGTTGCCATAAGAATACCTCATTAAAACACTTTCTATTAAATTGTCGTTATCAAGAGCAAATAAATACTTTGTTGTACCGTCTTTTTGTGACTGAAGCTTTTGAACAATCTTAACTCCGCTTATTTTTGTATTCTCCGAAAGCTTTATTCTAAGAGATTTTGATATGTTAGTCATATCATCAACCGAATTCACCATTTTTTTATGGAGCCACTCAAAAATCTGTTTGGCTCTGAATTTAGGCTCTCCCAATTCAGACATAAAGTCCTGAAGTTCCTCAATAGTCATAGATTTTAAATCAATTCTAGCCATTTATATATTTTTCCTCCTAAGCCTTGCTATAAAAAATCCGTCCGTTTTATGTAAATTTGGAAAAAGCTGTACACAGCCGTTTAAAGTTTTATCCTGTTTTATGTTCTCCGGCAAAAATTCCGATATATCTTCTGTTTCAAATGGAAAATTTTCCGTAAACCACTTTATATTTCCTTCGTTTTCCTTTTTTGATATCGTACAAGTGCTATATACAATCACTCCGCCTTTTTTAACATATTTCCAAACAGTTGACAAAATATTTCTTTGAAGAACTATAAGAGAGTCTATATCATTTCCATTCTTCTTAAGTCTTATATCCGCCTTTTTTCTCATAAGTCCAAATCCCGAGCATGGCGCGTCAACAAGAACTCTATCGTATTTTTCAATATCACTGCTGTTAAGAACCGTCGCATCAAATTCTTCTGTTTTTATTATGTTAATCCCAAGCCTTTCAGCCGTTTCATTAATAAAGGCAAGCCTGTGCGGAAATATATCTCTTGCCGTAACCATACCTCTGTTTTTCATAAGCTCACAGGCTAAAACGGTTTTCCCGCCAGGAGAGGCACAAACATCAAGTATATTTTCCCCTTCCTTGGGGTCAAGTATCCTAACGGCAAGAGAAGAACTTTCGTCCTGAACATGAAAAAGCCCCTCTTTAAAAGGCTCAAGCTTGGATAAATCATTTACTTTTGATATATGTGCGCTATTTTCAAGATATTCGCTTCTTACACACTCCGCGCCGCTTTCGCTCAGCTTTTGGCAAAGGCTTTTTATGTCCGTTTTAAGGCTGTTACAACATATAACAACGTCCGGCTTTTGAGTATTGGCCCTGCACAGTTCCTCTGTAAACTCCTCTCCATAATAGCTTATCCACATTTTAACAAGCCAAAGAGGGTGCGAGTATTTAATACTTATCATTTCCGCTTTATCCTTCGGAAGCTCTAAAGCTGTGTATCCTTTCAATACAGAACGGAGGACGGCGTTGCAAAAACCCGAAAGGCTTTTATATCCCCGAAACTTAACAAGCTTAACGGCCTCGTTAACGGCGGCGCTTTCCGGCACATTCATAAAAACAACCTGGTAAACAGCGCTTCTTAAAACGGCTTTTATCCATGGCTTCATTTTATTAACAGGAGTATTTGAGAAGTTATCCAAAACATAATCTATGTATAATATGTTTCTTAATGACCCATTTACAAGCTCAGTAACAAAGGCTCTGTCTCTCAACGGCATAGCACCATTGCTTTTAAGAGCTTTTTTTAAAGCTATGTTGGAATAGCTGCTATTTTCACATATATCCTCTAAAACCTCAGCAGCCACAAGCCTTGGGTTAATGTCAACCATAAAATCTTCCTTCCAGACTAAGTTCTTAATTTATTTATTTTACAGCAAATAGCACCTTAGAGCAATTATTTTTTGACTTATAAAACAGTATATAATAAAATTCGTCAAAAACCAACTTAAAATGGAAAAGCTTATATTCTTGGGTATATTGTATAAACTTCAAATTGTTTTACGCTCCCTTTCCGGCCTAATTATTCCGTTGAAGCGTTTCTTTTATTTCTGTAGGGGTATCTGTCCTATTATATTTCAGTTCAAAAAAATCCTATTGCTCAGTCATTATTTCTACGTTTTTTCAGTCTATTAATATCAGTTATTGCACTTTTCTAAGAAATTGTTATTGTGACAATAACAATAGTCGATTTTCTCTCATAAAT
>CAJFUS010000097.1 GCA_904420235.1 Candidatus Neoanaerotignum tabaqchaliae | reverse complement strand
GGTGATGACTTAATTAATGATTTTGAGCAGGCTTTTAAAAAATGTGGGCTGATTTGAAGCTTTGTTTGTATGTTTTCTGTAATTTATTAAGATTTGTTATAAAAAAAGACTTATCTTTTCAAATAACGCTGAATTTTGTTAGAAAAAAATTAATATAATTATATAATTTTTAGTGTTAAAATAAGATTGTGAATAGATGTTAGTTTTATTTGGTATTATTTAAAACAGGCAATTTATATGAAATAAATAACATAATAAACTAAAGGGGTAAATATTTTAAAGGAGGTTTGTCTATGAAAGAAATTGCAAAACGTAAGCCCACAATGCTTGAGGCGCAGGCTGCTGCTGGTGTATGGTAGCCATAATTGGCATTGGAATGGTTCTTGGCATGAGAGTTGAATTTTTAATGATTATAGCTGCCATAGTAGCCTTTTTAATGTCTATGCGTTTGGGCTACAAATGGGACGAAATGGAAAAAGCCATAGGACAAAGGATAGGCAACTTAACCACAACTATTTTAATAATGTAGGCCATAGGTCTTATGTTAGGCGGAATGATGTATAGTGGAACACTGCCTATGATTATTTATTACGGTTTTGAACTTATAAATCCAAAATACATATATGTAAGCAGTTTTTTAGTTTGCTGTGTAATGTCGGTTATAACAGGCTCATCATGGAGTGCCGCTGGAACAGCAGGAGTGGCTTGCCTTGCAGTAGCCAGCGGACTTGGACTTTCAACTGCAATTACGGCTGGAGCTGTAATTGCCGGCTCAGTTTTTGGAGATAAAATATCACCTATGTCAGAAACCACAAACTTAGCTCCGGCTTGTGCGGGAACCGATTTATATGCTCATATAAAATCACAGCTTTATACAACTATACCGGCTTGGATATTTGCCGTTATTTTCTACACAATTCTTGGGCTTGGAATTGATATGGGAGAAGGCGGTCTTCCAGAAAACGCTGTTATTATGATGGAGCAGCTTGGCGAGATGTATGAATGGAATATTTTGCTTCTTCTTCCGCTTGTATTTATTCTGGTAGCGGCTTTAACAAAAAAACCAGTTGTTCCAACACTTGTGCTTTCAGCTATTTTATCCGGAATACTTGGAATTTTTATACAAGGATTTTCAGCATCAAATGCCGCTTTAGCAATGGTAAACGGTTTTACAGCTGATATGGTGGCTCCAGAAGGAATGGAAATAGCGCCTATTGTAACAACGCTTTTAAACCGCGGCGGAATGAAATCAATGGCTGGAATAGTTATTATATGCTACTGTGGTTTTTCTTTAACTACAATACTTATACACGCAGGATTTTTGGATAAAGCTATCGAGCCTTTAATGCGTAATCTTAACTCCAGATGGAAAACTATGCTTACAGCAGAGATAGCCATTTTTGGAATTCATGCCATAGCGGGAAATTCTTATGTAAGCTCCGTTTTTGTTGGCGAAACATGGCGCAAACCTTTTATAAAAAATGGAATGGGACGTCCTTGTCTTTCCAGAACACTTGAGGACGTTGGCACATGTGTGTCATGTCTTTTCCCTTGGGGCAACTCGGGAGCCTTTTATTACACAACCCTTGGAGTAGCTGCCTACGGCGCGGGAGGTTATGCTTTATACACGGTGTTCCCATTTGTATGTCCGGCTGTGGCGCTTATTTTAGCTATATTAGGTATAGGGTTAAGCAAGCTTACGCCTGAGCAGATAGAGGAAGAGCTTAAACTTGCTGACAAAGAAGAGGGCATAGAGATATCGGCGATTTAAAGTTAATAATTTAAGCAGATATAAAAAGAGCGGGTTGCCGCTCTTTTTATATGCAGAAAAATATGTGAAATCTCAATTTTAATAAAGCTTTACGCAAATCAAGCATAAATTTATTTGATTATGATAAAATGTACTTTCCTAATTAATTGAAGAATACAGAGCTTTTATGTATCATAAAAACTGCGCATAATCTGGTGCCAAGTTTTTGTTTTTACTGTAAGGTGAATATTTTAGTTACCAGTAATAATTAATCCATGCAGCCAAGAACAACGGCGAAAAATTTTGTTCGCTCTTTTATTGACGGCATATTTACACACTCGTTTACGGTGTGTATGTCTTTAAACTCAGCAGACAGGGCGTCAACAGTTGGTATTCCAAGAGAACTGAAATATGCTCCGTCAGTAGCTCCGGGAACATAAAGCTCCTCAATTTCCATACCTAAAAGCTGTGCAGGGGTTTTAAGTAAGTTAAAAGCCTTTGTGTTTTGAGGGCCTTTCTCCATAGCCGGAAAAAGCGTGTGAAAGTCAACTTTAACTTTGCAGCCTTCAACTGTCACGCTGTTTTCAAGTGAGCGAAGATTTTTTTCAACCTCAGCGAAAGAAGCGTTTGTTGGAAGCCCTGCGACACAAAATTCGGCATGTGCGCTTCCGGCTACAATTCCGTTAGGTCTTCCGCCGGAAACTGGAGCCACGTTGTAATAAATTTGATTTTCGTAATCATTAAAATCATAAAATTCTATTATTTTGTGAGCCATTTCTAATATAGCGCTTCGGCCCTCAAGATAAGCGCAGCCAGCGTGTGACTCTTTTCCTTCAATATCTATTGTTCCAAGTATTACGCCTTTTCGCGCCGTTACAAAACCATTTTTTCCATTTTCTTTTTCAGCGCCCTCAAAAACAAAGGCATAATCGGCGTCGGCCGCCTCTTTTGCATAAAGCCTGCTTCCAGACTGAGTGCCTATTTCCTCGTCGCAGTTAAATATAAACTCAATTTCCTTGTTTGGTAAAAGTCCGGCGTCCTGCATGGCTTTTACGGCAAATATGGATATTACAACGCCGCTTTTACAATCGGCTATTCCAAGACCGTATGCCCAATCGCCCTCAATATGAAAGGGGTGCTCTTTTGTGAAACCTTCGCCAAAAACTGTGTCAATATGGGCGTTAAGTACTATTTTGCCATTTGGATTTTCAGGACGTATTTTAGCTGTTATGTGGGTTCCAAGACCCTTTTCATAATATGTTTTTACTTCAGCGCCCATTCCCTCAAGAAGGTCTTTTAAAAGAGATACAACTTTGGCGTTGCCTTCCTCATTCCATGTGCCGCAGTCTATGGCGGAGAACTTTTTTAAATAGTCCATTTGCGTGTTAAAGTATTTTTCAGAGCCTTCCGCCGCGGCTTTTAATATCTTATCATAATCTTTCATTTTAAGTATGCCTCCTTTTACTGTTCATCATCATGGCCTAAATAATATTGCTGGTCTATAACATCTGCGAAAGCGTCTCCAGGTTCTATCTCATTTTCTATGAGCCCAACACTGTAAAGCCAATTTACATTTTCCTCATAGCAATCGTAATTCTGAGAGAGGAAAGGTTCGTTTTCATATTCCA
The DNA here is from genome assembly GCA_904420235.1 of Candidatus Neoanaerotignum tabaqchaliae. GTDB lineage: Bacteria > Bacillota > Clostridia > Lachnospirales > Anaerotignaceae > Neoanaerotignum_A > Neoanaerotignum_A tabaqchaliae. Next base: position 7,505 of record CAJFUS010000097.1, on the reverse strand, counting down.
TCATTGGCAAAAGGGTTTCAAGGCTTTTATTTTCAACCTCAGGGTCAAGAGGGAAATTATCGGCGTTTTGATGTTCAAGAAGTATGTTAAGGGTACCTTCCGGATCAGTTTTCATATCATAGAAGCCTTTTGAAGAAGCATACAAAAATTTTTGATATATGTCGCTTTCGCTATTGACTTTTTCTTCATTTGCTACAAAAACAAGAGAGTAGTAATTTGGAACTCCGTAATCGGAAAGTTTAAAGTAATTCATGTCAAAGCCCTCTTTTTCAAGCTGAGGTATTTCATGGTTTATAAAACAACCGAATGTGGCGTCAACATTGCCTGTTGTCATAGAGCTCATAACATCGAAACCGACATTTATAAGACTTAGTTTGTCAACCGATGAGCTGTCGGCTTCCATCATTTGTTTTATAACGGCCTCGCCAAATTCTGTTCCTGTATAGCCAAGTGTTTTTCCTTCCAAATCCTTTGGTCTGTTTATGTTTTTGTCCGCAATAGATGCTATTATGTCAAGAGGCTCTCTAACGACGGTGCCTATGGCTTTTATAGGGATATTCTCATTGGCTCTGGCTATTATAACATCGTTTTGGTAATAAAGGCCTATATCCGCTTTTCCGGCAGCCACAAGGGATATAGCGTCGTTATTGTTTGAAGGAAACAAAACGTTTACTTTAAGGCCCTGTTCCTCATAATATCCTTTTTCAATAGCGTCGTATATAAAGGCATGTACGGCGTTTGGATACCAGTCGAGGATAAGGTCAATTTCTGTAAGTTCGCCGCTGTTTTGTGATGTTTCCACTGAAGCAGAACTTTGTTGGGACGATGTCCCGCTTTGTGAGCAGCCGGCAAAGCAGACAGTTATAAGTGCCGCGGCTGTTAAAATTGATAATAGTTTTTTCATTAAAAAACCTCCTAAATAAAAAATCTTCCCATTGAGGGAAGGTCATATTTAAAAGGCTTAAGCTTCCCTACAACGGTGTTAACCGACAGGTTCAAAGGGTCAGGTTTTAACCTTCTCAACACAAAGTGTCCCCCCGCAATTATTAAACTAACTTAAATTATTGCATAAAATTTGTAAAAAATCAATAAAATTTTTAAGATGAAAAGAAAAATAATTTAATAAAGGGAAGTTATATATAATTTTTTAAAAATTAAGGATAGGGGCATTAATTACAGCTTAATATCATTTAATTTGCTTTGCAAATGATAGTTATGAATAAATTTTTATAGGTTTTCTTGTTATTTATTTACAAAGAATTTTTTAAAAATAAAAAACAGTGAGTTTTATTAATAACGTATTAAAACTCACTGTTTTTGTTTATTAGTATTTTAACACAAGCCATATATAAAACTATATTTATATATGGCTTTTTAATCCTCAAAAATGGGTATTAACTTTATTAAACGTTTCTCGGGTCTTTTTCTTTTAATCCAAGTTTCCTGTTCATTCTTCTTTCAACTTTACTTTTTAATTTTTTAAATCTAAGAGATTCTACAAGAGAGTAGAGAACAGGTATAAATACAAGGGTTACAAGGGTTGAAAGCGACAGACCGAATATAATGGCTATGGCCATTGGCTTTTGCATTTCAGTACCCTCACCAACAGCCACAGCTGTTGGAATCATACCGATAACTGTTGTAAGCGTTGTCATAAGTATGGCTCTTAAACGTCTTGGACCGGCTTGCTCAAGAGCTTCGTCGCATTCCATTCCGTTTGCTCTTAACTGATTTGTGTAGTCAACAAGCACTATAGCGTTGTTAACAACAGTACCAACAAGAAGTATAAAGCCCATGAAAGCCGTAGATGTTATAGAGTTTCCTGTTATGAAAAGTCCGAGTATGGCTCCTGTAAGTCCAAGGGGAACGGAGAACATAACTATGAACGGGTGTACAAATGACTCAAACTGAGCGGCCATAATCATGTAAACAAGAGCTAAAGCTACTATAAGGGCTATACCAAGGCTTGTGAATGTTTCAACCATAGTGTCAATTTCACCGGTAAACTCATAACTGCACCCATCAGGGAACTGATAGTTGTTGAGAAGCTGTGTTATGTTTTCCTGAGCTGTTCCTGTGTCTATTCCAGTTATATTGGCTCCAATTGTAATGTACTGATGGTTATCAATTCTGTCTATGCTTGTGGCGGCTTCATCTGTTGTTATGTTAACAACATCAGTTATAGGTATTATGCTGCCTGAAGCAGTTCTTATGGTTACTTTTTGAAGGTCGCCTATTGTACTGATTTGAGAGTCGTCATTTTGTAAAATTACGTCAATCTCATCTCCGTCAACTCTGTATGTTGTGGCTGTACTTCCGGTAACAGCAGTTGCAAGGGCAGAGGCCACGGAAGAGGTTGTTATTCCATACTGTGTGGCTCTGTCTCTGTTTATTGTTACGTTAACTTCATTTTCAGGGTCTCCAAGGGAGTTTGTTACTTCGGTTACCCAATTTTGTTCAAGAAGAAGATTTTCGATAGCGTATCCGGCTTCTCTTATGTTGTCTGCGTCATCTCCGTTAATCTGAACTTCAACGTCGCTGGAACCGGCATACGAACCCATAGCTGCGCTTGAAGCCGAAATAGTTATATCAGCGCCAGGTATTGTTTTAAGACGTTCTGTTATATCGTCAACTATTTCCTCTGTTGAGCGGTCTCTGTCTTTTATGTCAACAAAGTTAAGGCTTATTGAAGCTGTGTCAGTTTGACTTGAGCCGGAGAGCATAGATGATGCACTTGAGCCTGCCATGATGTAGTATTCGTCTGTCTCAGGTATATCGCTTATTCTGCTCATTACCTCATCAACAACAGCTGTTGTTTCTTCTATAACAGTTCCCGGAGGCATATTAATGCTTATCGACGCCGAGCCTTCGTCCATCTCGGGCATAAGCTCAAGGCCTACTACTGGGATAAGGCTCATTGTTGCCAAGAATATAACAAGTGTTATAAGAAGAACTCTCTTCTTCATTCTTAAAGCCTTGTGAAGAAGCCATCTGTAAGCGCTGTCAATTTTATCAAGAGCGGCTCCCCATTTGTCAAGAAGCTTTCCGATAGGACCGCCTTTTGACTCATTTACAATTCTTTTATCTTCACCGGCAAGCAGTTTTGAGCATGCCATTGGAACGAATGTAATGGCTACTACAAGAGAAGCGGCAAGAGCGAAGCACACAACAAGTGAAAGGTCGTGGAACAACTGTCCTATTGACCCGCTTACAAACATAAGAGGTATGAAAACGGCTACTGTTGTAAGAGTTGAAGCTGCAACAGACATGCCAACCTCATTTGTGCCTTTGTCGGCGGCTTCTATTGCCGGAACTCCGTCTGAGTGATATCTGTATATGTTATCAAGAACAACGGTTGAGTTGTCTACAAGCATACCTATAGCTATTGACAAACCGCCCAAAGATATTACGTTAAGTGTCATATCGTTTATATACATAAGGGCGAATGTGGCAATTACTGATGTAGGTATTGAAACGGCTATAACGGCCGATGTTCTCCAGCTTTTAAGGAATATGAAAAGTACTATAACGGCCATTGCTGCCGACTGGAAAACTGTTGTTAAAACATTACTAACAGAGTCTTTTATATACTGAGATGTATCGGAAAGCATTGAAAGAGTAACTTCTGGATACCTTGCGTTAAGCTTATCCATCGTTGCGTTTATTTTGTCCGATATATCCACTATATTTGAATCAGACTGTTTGCTTATTGAAAGTATAAGGCTCTTTTCTCCGTTAACTATAGCGTACGACTCTTCGTCCTCAACAGTAAGCTCAACATTTGCAACATCGCTGAGTCTTACAATGCTTCCGCCAGATGTTGTAAGCGGAACATTTTTAATATCTTCTACTGAATTAAACTCGCCCGAAGTTTTGGCCGTTATTTTTGTAGTTCCGTTTGTAATCTGTCCAACTGGGGAAGTGATGTTTTCGGTGGCCAAAGTTGAGGCTATTTGCGAGGCTGTTATGCCATAGCCGTCCATACGGTTAATATCAAGGGTTACTTCTACTACCTGGTCAAGTCCGCCTATTGTGTTTACAGAAGCGACACCGTCTATTTTTTCTATCTCGTTTACTATATTGTCGTCAACAAATTGAGTAAGCTCTGGTATTTCCATTGTAGTTGAGCCAACGCCAAGAACAACTGATGACATATTGTTTATATCCAGCTTAAGAACCATAGGCTCGTCAGCATTATCAGGAAGCATGCCCTTTACAAGGTCTATCTGTTCCCTTATATCCATTGCCGCGGTGTCGATGTCCGTTCCGTCAATAAACTGAATCATTACCATTGAGGAGTTAGAGGCTGACGTTGATGATACGGTATCGACATTGCTTACGGTTCCAACGGCTTCCTCTATGGGTTTTGTAACGAGCTCCTCTATTTCCTCTGGACCGGCGCCTGTGTATGTTGTGCTTACAAGAACCATAGGTATGTCTATGGAAGGCATAAGGTCCATCTTAAGAGATGTAAGAGATATAAGTCCGGCCAAAAGTACAATAAATATTACCATTATTGTGGTTACCGGACGTTTAATGGAGATTTTGGTGAGCATTAATTATTCCTCCTTTTGACCGGCGCTGTTTTCAGCGTTTCCGTTTTGGGAGGCTGAGCTGTTATCACCGCCAGATGCGCTGTCAGAAACGGCGCTGTCATCTGAAGCTGGTGTTTCTTGACTTTCTATAGCTATTGGTGTTCCGTCATCAATATATGTCTGGCCCTTAACAACAACTTCCATATTCGGTTCAAGTCCGCTTGTTATCTCTATTTCATTTCCATTGTTTATTCCTGTTTCAACATTTGTTTTAACTGCTACTCCGTTTTCATAAACAAACACATATGTTTCCCCGTTCCTTGTTATAACGGAATTTACAGGAAGTACAATGTTGTTGTCGCTTTGGTCTTTAACAAAGTTAACCTCACCAAACATGCCGCTTTTAAGAGTGCCGTCGGCGTTGTCCATTTCTATTCTTACATCATATGTACCGCCAGAGTTGGCCGCAGGGTTTATGATTGATATTGTTCCTGTTTTTGAGCTTGCTGATACGGCTGGAACCGATACGGAAACGGTGTCGCCAACTTTAAGGGAGTTTATTAATTCTTCCGAAACACTAACATCCATTGTAACTTTTGATGTGTCAACTATTTTAAAAGGCGTAGAGGCTGACAGAACAGTTCCAGCTTCCACATTGCACTCGGTTACATATCCGGAAATAGGGCTTGTTACAACGGCGTCGCTTAAGGACTTGTTGTATGAGTTTATTTGCGCTACAACGCTTTCTCTTGCTGCTAAAGCGGAATTAAGGCTGTCCTCAGCCTTTCTTTTGTTTTCTTCCGGCATCTGCAAAGTAAGGTCGTAAGTCTGTTTTGCCTGATTATAGGCTATCTCTGCATTTGATAAGGCATCGGAATACTGATTCATTTCTGTTTGTGAAATAATTCCGTTTTCAAAAAGTACTTTGTTGTTGTCATAGTTGGTTTTAGCAGTGTTATATGTAACCTGAGCGTTATCTAAAGCCGACTTGGCCGCCTCAATTTGAGACTGCATTGTTGCGCCGTTTACAAGGTCCAAGTTTGTTTGGGCCGACTGTATGCTTGCTTCCGCAGAGGCTAAATTTGCCTCGGCAACTCTTTTATTGTTAAGTATGTCGGAAGTATCCATTGTATAAAGTGTGTCCCCGGCATTTACATAATCTCCAACATCGTAATTTACAGAAGCTACTTTGCCCTGTATGGTTCCGGCAACAGTAACTTCTTCTATTGGCTGTATTGTTCCGCTGTAAAGATACTCATTTTTGATTGTGTTTTCAGAGGTATTCATAACCTCTACATATGTAACCTGTTGATTTTGTCCCTCTTGGGAGCTTGCTGACGAAGCGCCGCCGTCGCTTTGTCCACAGCCCGAGAGCATCAAAGCGGCTATAGCAACCGCTATAACGGCTGTTGGCACTAATTTCCTTTTCATTGTCAATGTTCCTCCTAATTGAATACTTTACTTAATTTCTCAATACCGGTTTTAAGATTTTCTTTTTGTGCTGTGTCAAGTGACATATAGAATCCGTCAAATGTCTCGCACACAATTTCATAAAATTTTTTAAGAATCTCAACTCCCTTTGGTGTTACTTTAATATGAACGGTTCTTCTGTCCGCGTCGTCAGGATATTGGCTTTTAGTTATAAATCCTGATTTTTCCATTTTTGAAATGGTTAGGGAAAGACTGCTTTTGCTTATTTTAAGAACCTCCTCCAAACCGGAAACCGTTTCAAGCTTTGTTTCATAGAGCAATAAAAGAATTTGAAATTGACGCATTGAAAGTTCATTGGCATTTTTCCCGTTTAAGTTAAAATGGTTTCTTGTGTTTTGGGCGTTCCAGCACCCGAATTTCAGATGAAAATCCAGAAATTGTTTGGCCAAAACTCTTGTATTTTCTTTTGTTTCCATATGTATCTTCCCCGCAATATATATAGTTTAATTAAAATTACAGCTATCCTATAACCGACGCGAAACTATGTTACAGAAAAAGATTTTATAATAAAACTATATGCATGTCAATATTATTATGCCATTGAAATGTTAATAAAACGTTAAAAATTTTTTAATGAAAAGATAATTTTATATAGACCGAAATATTTTATGGAAATACTGTTGACAGGAAATAAAGTTTTGTGATAAAACTTTATTGAGACTTTGAGAATAAAGAGGTTTTAAACCATGTTGAGCGAATCAACATCCCACTGGATAGTGTGATAACCGCATTCTGAAGCGGCTTGAATTACGGTGTTGTTATATTCACCGAAGGGCGGCCTGAAAAGTTCCATTTCATATCCTGTTAGATTAAGAACCTTTTGGTGTGTGTCTTGGATTTCCTTTTTTATCTGCTCTGAGGACAGGCTGTTCATATGAGGATGTGTGGCCGAGTGATTTCCAAGGTCGTGGCCTGCAGACGCTATTTTCTTAACCTCTTCGGGGTATTTATCTACCCAATAGCCGCACATAAAAAACGTGGCTTTAACATTATTTTGCTTTAGTATGTCAAGAAGGGTGTCTGTGTCATCGGCTCCCCAAGCGGCATCAAAGCTTATGGCTACTTTGTTCTCGTCGGTGTCAACGCAGTATATTGGCAGTTTTCTTTCCCCCTGCGATATTGAGTTAAACACGTTTACAGCCATGGGACGGGCAATGTGCGCAAGACATATAGCGCATGCAAAAGTAAGAACCGACGCAATTATTCTTTTTTTGAACCTTAACAATTTTTTCATTATTACACCTCCAATATAGTATATTACTTATGGAGCCATGATTTTACTTGTTTTGGGTTTTAGGCTGTTAAAAAGGCATTTGTTAATTTTTTTTTAAAAATAATTATGTAAATAATTTGTAATTGTATTTTATGCAATAAGGCTGTAAAATACCTATGTAGAGTATTTTAGCGAATTTTCTGAAACGGAGGTATTTTTATATGAAAAATTTAAAACCGGCGGCAATGGGATTTGTTGCGGGGGCC
>CAJFUS010000096.1 GCA_904420235.1 Candidatus Neoanaerotignum tabaqchaliae | reverse complement strand
TGATTTTATTATTCTTCAGATTCCTCAGGAGTAATTATAACAACGCAGCGGGCTTTTTTAACAACGTTGGCTGTTACTGAGCCTATTATGTTTTGATGTCCGGGCTTTGTTGATTTTGTCATTACAATGGCGTAAACTTTGTTTAAATTGGCATAATCAAGTATTTCGCCGCCGGCGAATTTGCCTATTAAAACCTTTTTGTCGAATATTTTATATCCGTCAAGGTGCTTGGCTACTTCGTCAAGCATTGGCATACTTTCGGCCGTTACTTTATCGGGCTCAAACTCTGTTCTTATAAAAGACTCATAATCTTCCTTTACTGTAACAAGGGCTATCTCAACCTCGCTTGGGTCATAAAGTTTTCTTATAAACTCTACGGCTTTTAAGCTTCTTTCAGAACCGTCTACAGGCAGTAGAATTTTTTTCATATTAAAGACCTCCCCCTGAACAAGCCGTTTTTAACAGCATACAAAGGCTGTTAATAAATTTTATTTATGTAAATATTATACATCATGGTGTTTTAAAGTCAATATATTAGTGAAATAAATATAAAAAAATTTATTAAATAATTAATAGTATTGTTTAAATAAAATAAAAAAATCACTATTGTTAAAACTAAACAGCTCAGCACTGTATTTAATTAATATTCCATTTTATAGGCCATATCCCAAAACATAAGCTCATATCTGCTGCAGTTTATCATTATTTCGTCAAGATATTTAAGTTGTTCCTCCGAGTAGTTTTCAGCGGCCTTATTAATAAAGTTTATTATATCATCGTTGCTTTTGTTATACTCTTCAGATGTGTACTCGTCTATCCAGTGGGCGAAATATTGATTTTCGCCGGAGCTGGGAACAGATTTTACATAGTCTCCTATAAATTTATAGCTCCACGAACAGGACAAAACAGCTGCGGCTATTTCCGCAAGGCCGTCCTTAAATCCTATTGAAAGCATATAGTTTGTGTAGGACTCATTTAAAAGACCCATTTTAGCGCTGTCTATCATTTCTCTTGTTATTCCGAGCCTTTTTAAATAATCCCTATGAACTGCGTTCTCGGTGTCTATTGTGGAGCTTATGAGAGAGGCGAATGAGCGAATGTCCTCCTCTTTTTTGCTTTTAACAAGCCCAAGAGCGAAAAGCTTGGCATACTGCATAAGGTAAAGGTGGTCCTGTATCATGTAGAACCTGAATTTTTCAATGGGAAGAGTGCCTTTGGCAAGTTCCTGTATAAATGGGTGATGGTTGCATTCTTCCCATATATCCTTAACTTTTTCAAAAAGCCTTTGTGATACGTTCATTTTAACAATCCTCCGTAACATGAATAAAAAAATACTGTAAGTTAAACATATTTTAATAAGAGAATTATATATTAAACCCCTGTTTTTGAAAAGAATATTTTAGCTTTTTGCTTTAAAGTATACTGTATGTTTTAAAGTTAAGCTGTTTAATTTTGTTTGCCTATGTTATAATTAGTCAAAAAATGAAGTGTGTGTTATTTTATGGATTGGAGGATTACTAATGAAGGTTCTTATAATTGGAGGCGTGGCCGCCGGCACCAAAACTGCTGCTAAAATAAAGCGGCTTAACAGGGACGCAGATGTTACCATAGTATCAAAAGGCAGGGATATTTCATATGCCGGATGCGGGCTGCCATATTATGTTGGCGGTATTATAGAAAGTAAGGACAGCCTTATTGTAAACTCGCCGTCTAAGTTTACTGACCTTACAGAGGCTAAAGTTCTTACTGAAAGAGAGATATTTAAGCTTGATACTGAAAATAAAAAGGCTTATGCCAGAAATTTAAGAACCGGAGCCGAGGAGGAGTTCGCGTTTGACTCCTGCGTTATATCGGTTGGAGCCTCTCCGATAGTTCCAAATATCAATGGCGTAAACCTTGGCGGTGTTTTTACAATGCGCCTGCCGGAGGATGCCATTGAACTTAGGGATTATATAAAAAATAACGATTCTAAAAAAGCCGTTGTTGTAGGCGGAGGCTTTATAGGTATTGAAACGGCAGAAAATCTTAAAGCGCAGGGCCTTGATGTTACAGTTATAGACATGGCCGACAGAATAATGACAAATTTTGATTTGGATATTTCGGATTACTGCCGCAGGAACATAGTGAAAAACGGAATAAAGGTTATTACTTCAACAAAACTTGAGGCCATTGAGGGACAAAACGTTGTTACCGCTGTTAAAACGGACAAAGGGTTGATTAAGGCCGATGTTGTAGTGCTTTCAATGGGTATAAGGCCAAACACCGTTTTTCTTAAGGATACGGGCATTGATATGACCGAAAAGGGACTTATAAAGGTTGATGACAGGCTTTCCACAAGCATTAAAGATATTTACGCCGCCGGAGACTGCGCCGCCGTTAAAAATATGCAAACCGGAGAACATGTGTGGTCACCAATGGGTTCCTCTGCAAACCTTGAAGGCCGTGTGCTTGCCAATGTTATATGCGGAAGGGACAAAAAATTCAGCGGAGTTCTTGGAACAGCCGTTGTTAAATTAACCGGATTTAACGCCGCAAGAACAGGTCTTGGAGAGGAGCAGGCTTTAAAGCTGGGATATGACGTTGTTACGGCCGTTACCGTTACAGATGATAAGGCTCATTATTATGCTGGCTCGTCACTTAACGCAATTAAGGTTATAGCCGACAGAAAAAGCCATAAGCTTTTGGGTCTTCAGGCAGCTGGACAAGGGGCCGTTGACAAATGGGTTGACGTGGCCGTTATGGCTATATCAATGAACGCCAAATTGGAGGATATGGAAAATCTTGATTTATCATACGCCCCGCCTTTCTCAACTGCCATAAATCCTGTTGTTACGGCAGTTAACGTGCTTATGAACAAGATAAACGGCGACATGGATTCAATGACGCCTATTCAATATATGAACGGAGAGGCCGAAGGATATAAATTTATTGACGCCACAAATGAAAATGAGGTTGGCTACGGAAAGCATGTTGTTTTAACATCCGTAACAGGGCCTATTGCCGGATATGACAAAAATGACAAGATACTTCTTGTGTGCAGAAGGGGACGTTTGGCATATCTTATGCAAAACAGGCTTAAGCATTTCGGCTACACAAACACCCTTGTGCTTGAGGGTGCCAATTTCTTTAATGACGTTAAAAATCGTGAAAAGAAAACAACACTTCTTCCGGAAGATATAACAAAAGTTAAGGCCTATGGATTCCTTCATAATAAGGGAACAAACAATTTTAACTGCCGCGTTATAACACGAAACGGAAAAATAACTGCTGAGGAAAGTCAAAAAATAGCCGAGGCAGCGCAGAAATTTGGAAACGGACACATAGCCATGACGACCCGTCTTACAATGGAAATAGAAGGCGTTCCATACGAAAATATAGAGCCTATAATGGATTTTCTTGCCGAGGAGGGCCTTGAGACAGGCGGAACAGGTTCTAAGGTAAGGCCGGTTGTTTCATGCAAGGGCACAACATGCCAATACGGACTTATTGACACCTATGAACTTTCGGAAAAAATCCATAAGCTATTTTATAAGGGATACAGAGAGGTTAAACTTCCTCATAAATTTAAAATAGCCGTTGGCGGCTGCCCTAATAACTGTGTTAAACCAAACCTTAACGATTTGGGAATTATAGGCCAAAGAATACCTAATTACAACCCTGATTTGTGCAAAGGCTGCAAGGTATGTCAAATTGAGCAGAGCTGCCCTATAAAAATAGCTAAGCTTGAGGGTGGAAAACTTGTTATAAATGAAAACGCCTGCAACCACTGCGGAAGGTGCGTAGGAAAATGTCCGTTTAAGGCTATACCGGACGGCACATACGGATATAAGGTGTATATTGGCGGAAGATGGGGCAAAAAAGTTGCCAGCGGCCAAGAGCTTAATAAAATATTCACATCGGAAGAAGAGGTTCTTGCTATTGTTGAAAAGGCTATACTTCTTTTTAGAGAGCAGGGCATAACAGGCGAAAGATTTTCGGACACAATAGCCCGCATTGGCTTTGAGAATGTTCAGTCTCAGCTTATATCAGACGATATACTTAAAAGGAAAGACGAGATAATAGGGGCTAAAGTTCATCTTGTGGGCGGAGCCACATGCTGATATGCTTTTAGTTTTAAGCTGTAAATACGAAACATAAAAAAACGATTTTATTCCCGCATATAAGAATAACAGAAAAGCATAATTTTTATAAAGATAATTTAATTAAGGCTTTTGCCGTATAAAATAAAACAGTGAGTTTCTT
>CAJFUS010000095.1 GCA_904420235.1 Candidatus Neoanaerotignum tabaqchaliae | reverse complement strand
TCACAATTTATAAGCGCATTGCTTGTAATGGGCACTCTTTTAACAACAAAAGATTGTTATAGATTTTATTTTAACCATATAGGAATCAGGCTCAATCTGCTGAAAAAGATGCTGCGCATAGGCATACCTGCCGGAGTTCAGTCGCTTATGTTCAGTCTTCCGAATATGCTGCTTCAGTTTAATATAAACCTTCTTGGAACAAATACAGTAGCAGCTTGGTCAACTTACAGCAAAATAGAAACCGTATTTTGGATGACTCTTCAGTCCTTTGGTCAAGCCATGACAACTTTTTCCGGTCAAAATTACGGTGCAGGGAAAAAAACAAGGGTAATGAAAAGCGTGCAGGAATGTCTTGTTATGTCATTTGTCTCAACAATATTAATAAGCATCGCTCTTGTTTCATTCAGCAGACCCATATTCTCGCTTTTCCTTACGGACCCAACTGTGCTTGATATAGGCGACCAAATAATGCACTTCCTCCCGCCTACATTCTTCACTTATGTGTGTATAGAAATTCTTTCAGGCGCTTTAAGAGGAACAGGAAACTCATTTAAGCCTATGATTATAGCCGTATCAGGAATATGTGTGCCAAGAATTCTTTGGCTTTTAATAGTTGTTTCACATAAAAACACTCTCAATATGATACTTTTCACTTTCCCATTGTCATGGGTAATAACTTCGGTTATGTTTATAGTATATTTTATATACTATACGAAAAAACGTGGCTGGTGGGGAGTTAAAAATACGGACAGCAGTGTTGCGGCATAACATATCTATTGAAAAGTTGCTTTTTATACACAAAAAATAGAACTACACACAAAAAAGCTCCGAATAAGCTCGGAGCTTTTTATTGTTCATTCCGCATAATAAACCTTAGCGATATATAAATCCCACTTAAGTCTAAAATGCTAACATACAGTTTTTAATTATCACTGACACAAAAATAATTTTTACAGCAATCTGTTAAAACCAAGCCAATTTTTAAATAATCTTTGCATCATAAATATAATTATTACCTTTTGTCAAACATTATAAGAGCAACTATAACTATATCCTCGTCGGAATTGTTATAAAGTCCATGGCCTTCTCCCGGAGGACATACGGTAACATCTCCGGCCTTAACTTCAACCTCTGTTCCATTGTCGTTGTATATGCCATGGCCTTTAAGTATAACGTAAGTCTCGCTCTCATTCTCGTGCACATGATAGCCAATGGATGAGTTTGGAGGAAATGTTACAAAGTTAAAAAGCCTTCCCGCCTTATTAAACTCATCTCCTTCAAGTATAAGGTCCGCAAAAATGCTGTTAAGCCCGCCCTGAGCGTTTTTCATCTCAATTTTCTTTAAACTGCCTGCTTTTTTAATCATATTAATTCCTCCTGTTATTTGTGATATGGTTCATTGCTGTTTATTTTCTCCGCCCTGTAAATCTGCTCAAGAAGGATAACCCTCATAAGCTGGTGGGGAAATGTCATTTTTGAGAAACTCAAGTGAAAATTTGAACGCTTTAAAACTTCTTTTCCAAGGCCAAGGGAACCGCCTATAACAAAGCTTATTGAGCTTATGCCATTTGTCATTTTATCGGATATAAATCCGGCCAGCTCCTCCGATGAAAGCTGTTTGCCTTCAATCTCAAGAGTAATAATAAAACTTCCTTCCGGAATACTTTTTAATATTCTTATGCCCTCTTTGTTCATTACTTGCTCCTTTTGGCTTTCGCTTAAATTTTCAGGAGCTTTTTCATCGGCAAGTTCTATTATTTTTAAATTAACATATCTTTGCAGTCTTTTTGAGTATTCAGCTACAGCGTCCGTCCAATATTTCTCCTTAAGCCTTCCAACGCATATTATGTTTATGTTCACACAGCCACCGCCTAAAATTGAACAGCCGGGCTTACACTGTTTCTTCTGGCAAGTTCCAGCTTAACATCACGGCCAACATTTATATGGTTTTCAAAAAGTATGTTTTCAACTGTTTTATAAGCCAGTTCCGGAGTATTATTTTCTTTGCTCAAATGGCCGAGAAATATATGCCTCATTCTTCCGGAAAAAACCTCCTTTAAAAGCTCACCTGCCGAGGCATTTGCCATGTGGCCGTAAAGGCCAAGTATCCTTTGCTTAAGGTTATAGGGATATGGCCCCCTTTTAAGCATTTCTATATCATGATTAGCTTCTATAAGCAAAATATCGCTGTCGGCTACGGCTTCTTTAACAATATCATCACAGTGCCCTATATCTGTGGCTATTGTCATTTTTATGTTATCTGAAAATATATTATATCCAACAGGCTCCGCAGCGTCATGAGGTATGCTGAATGGCTTTATTACCATATCATTAAGCTCCGTTCGCTCACCGCTGTATATAATTTTTCTATTTTTGCGTGAAACGCTGCCTATAAACGGCTCCATAGCGTTCCATGTGCCCTCTGTGGCGTAAAGCGGTATATCATATCTTCTTGATATTATGCCGGCCGCCTTTATATGGTCGGAATGTTCATGGGTTATAAAAAGAGCATCAATGCTCTCACAGCCCACGTCAATATCCTTAAGGCATTCCTCTATTTTTTTGCCGCTTACTCCCGCATCAACAAGTATACGGGTGCCCTCGGTTTCAACAAAAACGCTGTTCCCGCTGCTTCCGCTTACAAGCGGACAAAATCGTGTCATAAATTATACCTCCGGCTCAACGTTTATCCTTTTAATATCGGCTCCTAAACTTGAGAATTTTTTCTCAACTTCTTCATAGCCTCTGTCAATATATTTAACTTCTCCAATAACGGTTTCACCTCTTGCCTTAAGGGCGGCTATAATCATTGCCGCTCCGGCTCTAAGGTCTGTGGCCTCAACACTGGCCCCCGAAAGCTCTTTAACACCTTCTATAATGGCCACGCGGCCCTCAACAGTTATTTTTGCCCCAAGCCTTTTAAGCTCGTCTATGTATTGATAACGCTTTTCCCAAACATTTTCTGTAACCATGCTCGTTCCGTCGCACACACTTAATAAAGTTGTCATCTGAGGCTGAAGGTCTGTTGGGAATCCCGGATAGGCCATTGTTCTTATGCTTGTAGCGCAGAAATTTTTGTTTTCGGCATCAACTATAATATAATCGTCACCTTCTTCTATTCCAACGCCTATTTCCATAAGCTTGGCGCTTAACGAATCCATATGTTTCGGTATTATGTTGCTTACTTTAACCTTGCCTCCGGTTATGGCAGCTGCTATCATATATGTTCCGGCTTCTATTTGGTCCGGTATAATTGTATACTCGGCTCCATGCAGTCTATCTACACCTATTATTTTTATAACATCTGTTCCGGCGCCTTTTATTTTAGCGCCCATCATATTAAGAAAATTGGCTACATCAACAATATGCGGTTCTTTAGCGGCATTTTCTATTGTTGTAACGCCCTCTGCCATTGTGGCGGCAAGCATTATGTTTATAGTTGCCCCAACGCTTACGGTATCCATATATATTCCGGCCCCATGAAGCTTTTCAGCCGACACACAAACAACATCTCCGCAAATTTCCACATTAGCCCCAAGAGCTCTAAACCCTTTAAGGTGCAGGTCTATTGGCCGCGTTCCAAAATTGCAGCCACCCGGCATGGCAACCTGAGCTTTTTTAAATCTGCCTAAAAGAGCCCCAAGAAGATAATATGAGGCTCTCATTTTTCTAACTTCATCAAAAGTAACCTTTGTTTCGGAAACATTTGAGCTGTCAATTTTAAGAGTGTGCTTATCCTCATACACACTCTCTGCTCCCATTTTATTTAAAGTTGTATAAAGGCATTTTACATCTTCAATATATGGCAAATTGTCAATCACGCATACGTCTTGCGCCATAATAGCGGCAGGTATAACGGCAACGGCGGCGTTTTTAGCGCCGCTTATAACAACCTCTCCAGACAGTTTCCTGTTTCCTTTTATAACGAGCCTGTCCATGTTTTCTATTCAAACCCTTCTAAATAAATCTATTAAATTCAAAAAAATATAAATAATAAAACAGTTAAAACCGTATAGTTTACATATTTACATAGATATTTAAATTATATCACGTTATTACCACCATGAAAAGACTTTTTAAAAAACTGAAAAATTCAAAATCATGTCCTACGCTAAATCCATTGTATTTTTAAATCTGCCTATATGTCAAAAAAATCCGCACAATACATGTGCTTTTCTTTAATCATAAAAATAAGCGCAAATGTCAGACAACAAATTCCGACAACTGCGCTTACGGCATAAGCATTCAAAAATAATATTTAATATTCTATAAGCTCATTTGTATATGCGTTTATTATATATGGATTATTTATTCCCGAAATATATATGCGATAGCACGGCACAAGCCTAAGTACACCGGCTTGGGATATATCGCCGTCCGCTTGAAAATCATAGCCAATCTCAGTCTTTTCAAGATACGCCCCATCCGGCACACCGTCAATACTGTTTTTTATATTGTATATAACTGTTAATATAGCCTCATCGCAGGAACATATCTGCCTGTTTTCTCCTACATATCCCTGCGGAACATAATAAGACAGTTCAGCGCTTATTACTCCCTCTGGAGTTACATAAACTTCTTTAGCGCTGCTGAATATTTTTTGCTTGCCGTAACTTTCGTTATACTCAAATTTATATCCATCGCCAAAAACCGATATCTTCTCAAGGTTTATACTGTAATCAGAACCAAATGATACTTTCTTTATAAAATCTTCTGAAATGTCAAGGGCCACCTGCCTTGAGAAATCCTCTATATTTCCTGTTCCGTCAGGACAGTCAAAATATATCTTGTTTCCGTTTATAACAACAGTTTTACTGTCGCTTTTAAATATCGTGGAGTCAAACTCAAGGGTTATCTGCATATTTTCGCCGTTATCGAAGAAAGTATTTCTTATTTCGTTATTATTAAATTCCGGCACCGTTACTGCCAACTGCCGCATAGGATATGCTTCTTTTATTATTTCCGTATATATTCCTATTCCGTTGGCGCTTAAAAGCTCATAAACGGCTCTTTCCTCATCAGATGTCATTGTATATTTTGTACTGTTTTTATAGTTCAGCCCTAAAAGCCCAATATTTACCGCCACAAGAAGATATATGAAAATTTTTTTAATTTTTTCCCAATCCATACAATCTTCTCCTTTAGGCTAAGTTTATCTTATCATCATGTCGCCTGTTTCGGCATTTATAACTGTGCGTGATTGTTCTATGTCAACAAACCAACTTAAACCGCACTCACTGTCACTTCCGGAAACATAATACCCAAGCTTTATGTCATCTATTTTATATTCTCCAGCTCCCTTTACGGCCATGGCCGAGTTTATGGCCTCAAGGAAGTCAACTGAAATATTCCCACTTGAACTATTATTTAATGAAAAATTAAAAGCATACTTTTTATATTTCTTAACTCCTCCGCTGTCTACAACAACCTCTATCGCGTGTTCAACTCCAGCCGTATCAATAAGTCCGCCGCTTATAAAAACAGGAGTGTTATTAACATAATAATCAAAATCAAACACAAACCCGTCGCCTGTCACTCTTGTTCCGCTTAAGTAATACGGTGTTGTTATAGCAGTATCTTTCTCCAGAAACTCCATACACACATAATAAGCCGATGAAAGGCTCTGAACCTCATCTGCCATATCCTGAGCGGAATAATTAAAATACTCTATAACTCCGTATGGATAGTATTTCACAACTGTAGACGTATCTGATATTGTGCATATTCCAGAGGGCTCTGAAGAAATTGTTTTAGATGAATATCTGTCAAAATACTGCTCCGTAACAGACTCAAAATATTGATTATCCATAAGGCTCATTCTTTCTTGGTCTATTGACGGAGTTTTGTTTATTTTAGTGTATTTGAAATCTCTTGGAAACTGCGGCACAAACATGTTGTTTGAGAAAATATTAAACCCGCTTTGGTTTGTTGATATAAACTGTATGTTTCTGGAACTCAAAAAACTATCTATGGTATTTGACATATCACTGGATGCTTGGCTTGTGTAAACCGCAGCTTTGCCTAATGATGAGTCATTAGTATTTATAAAATATACAGCCGGTCCATTTCCGCCGTTTTCTAACGGGAGTATAGCTATAAAATTAAAACTTTCCATGAAGTTAGGAATATTTCTTGTACCAGCTCCTATACCTGCAAAATATTCTCTAAAAGGTATTTCAGTGGCAAACTCATAAATGGCGCATTTTTCCCTTAGGCAGTTTTCCCAATAGAAATCCTCTTGAAACTGAGGTTCGGAAGAATCAACTGCTGAAACTATAAAAGGCGTTCCGGCGTTAATTAAAGTATCTATATTATAAACAACATTAAAAACATCATCGCCTGTGCCAACAGTTATATTTTCCGGCCGTATAGCCTCTCTTGGCAATGACGAGTCATTTGTGCTTAAACTGCTGTTAAACAGATAATAAAAAAAGTTATGGCCCGAATTTTCATCAAGCCATAACAACCCCGTTTGAAAAACTGCGGACATGGCAAGTACAAAAACAATTAAACTTCTTAACAAACTGCTTTTTTTACTGTCCATATCTCTCACCACAAATATTAAAAATTATTTAACGCTGCCCGGAAGATAAACTCCCTCTTCAAGGGCCTTTTTAATAGCTGTCTCTTTACGATTTACAATAACATCTTCTGTTTTGTCGCAGTCCTCAGACGAAACAACAATATAGTTTTCCCCCAAATCAAAATCCACAGTTTGGCTGAAAAGTCCGGATATTCCAACAACAAAGCTGTAATCTTCTTTTAAATCATCCTCACCGTCATAAACCTCTATTTTAATCTCCATTCCCTCGTCAGCAGTTCCTGTGATTGTTTTGGAGCTGTCGAAAGTCGAAATTTTATCCTTTCCAAAGTCAATCCCGCCTGTAATCTCGAAGTCGGCGGCATAGGCAGCCGAACAAATAAAAAGCACAGACAGGCAAAGTATTAAGCTAAAAACCATTTTTTTCACTGCCTCACACCTCCATTTATATGTATATAGTTCTCATTACGAGGCTATTATACAATATATATGTTACAGATATGTTACACCGCCGTTACTTTTAAATTACAGTATATAAATTCCATATCAATTTTCTTGTTTCATATTTTTGGGAAACCACATTGTCATTTTTGTTCCCTGAAGCATTTCACTTTCAACAGTTATTTTTCCGCCATGGCGGTCCATTATTTCTTTTGCTATGGCAAGACCAAGTCCGGTTCCGCCCATTGCTCTACTTCGCGCCTTGTCAACACGATAGAACCTCTCAAATATCCTTGGAAGGTCGTCTTTTGATATACCAATTCCGTTGTCCTCAACGCATATTCTTACATATTTGCTGTCCTCCTCGGGCCATACCTTAATAGTGCTGCCCTCTGGGCTATATTTAATTGCGTTTGTAACTATGTTATTTATAACTTGAGTTATTCTTCCCCTGTCGGCCATTATAAATACATCTCTATTAAATGGCTTAAATATAAGCTCCTGTTTTTTGTTTTCCGCCAATATACGGCTTGCTTTCACATTTTCCGCTATAAAGCTGTCTACGTTTATTCTGCTGTATGTCAGCTCTATTTGATTATTGTCAAAGCGCGAAAGCTGAAGAAGATCTCGCACAAGGAATGACATTCTGTCGGCCTCATTATTTATTATGCCAAGAAACTCCATAGCAGTTTCCTTGTCATCAATGGCACCGTCAAGAAGCGTTTCAGCATAACTCTTAACTGTTGTAAGAGGCGTTCTAAGCTCATGAGACACATTTGCCACAAATTCTTTACGCATATCGTCAAGCCGCTTCATTTCTGTGTTATCCTGAAGAACAACTACAACTCCGGCAAATATATTTTTCTCACTTAAATACGGCGAGAAACTGGCGTTTATATATTTTTTGCCGGCCCAAAAGTTTATTTTTTTTGTAAAGTCGGTGTTCATCATGTCTATATAAACACCGCTTGTTATGCCATATCTGTTTATAAAGCCATTGAAATCGTCCTTAAACTCGTCTATTCCCAAAAGTTCAAGAACAGCGCTGTTGCAATGCACAATTTGTCCCGATTTATCGAAAGACAATACACCGTCGGTCATATTGTGCAATATTATCTCCAGCTTATTCTTCTCTTTTGACATTTCTCCAAGGGTACGGCTCAACTCCATGGCCATATAATTAAAGCTTTCCGAAAGCTGGCCTATTTCATCTTTTGAATATACCTTAACTGTTTGGTCAAGCTTGCCTTGGGCCAATTCCTTGGCCTTTGCCGATAAAGTAAGTATAGGCCCAGTTATTGTGTTTGCAAATATATATCCCATTACTGAAGTAAGCAAAAAGGCTATGGCAACCGAAAGAACCAGCGTTCTTCTTGTTTGGTCTATGCCTGAATATATATTCGAAGCGTCCATTCTTGCAAATATAACATATTTAACAGTGCCGCTAACAAGCACAGGCTCGGCATACTCTATATATATTGTTCCAGACTCAGGGTCTCTGCTTTTTTCTGAAAAATAAGGTGTTCCTCCAAGAGCGCTTATAACAGCGGAATTTTTATATTGCTCAAAAGAGCCCCTTCCGTTTACGGTTGAGGCTATAGTCTGCCCGTCAGTATTTATAATATTGCCCTGTATTGTAGATGTGTTTGAACTGTTTTGGCTGAACTGCAAAAGCCCCTCCTGAAAGCCGCTTTCCTCATAGGTAAGGGCAACTTGGTCGCGTATTTTCTCTGCATAAAGGCGCATTTGTTCCTCAGCCCGACGTATTTCTATATCCTGAAGGCTTATAAGTATAAAACTTCCGCATACAATCATAACAATCATAACAAGACCAAGATACATGGCTATGAGTCTGGATTTAATGCTTTTCATGCTAAAAACACCATACTTCCCATTTTTCACGACTTAACCGCCGAAATAATAGCCTACGCCGCGTTTTGTAAGTATATAAACCGGTTTTCCCGGGTCATCCTCAATTTTTTCTCTAAGACGTCTTACGGTAACGTCAACTGTTCTTACATCGCCGAAATACTCATACCCCCAAACCTTCTCAAGAAGAGTTTCCCTTGAGAAAACCTGAGTTTTCTGCGACGCCAAAAATTTTAAAAGCTCATATTCTCTAAGAGTAAGGTCTATCACCTTTCCGCCTTTTTTAACCTCAAACAGCTTAAGGTCTATGGAAAGAGGCCCAAAAGACAAAACATTTTGATTGTCTTCGCCTTCTGCCTGTTCAGCAGAGCTTCGCCTTCTTAAATTGGCTTTTACCCTTGCCATAAGCTCCCGTGTACCAAATGGCTTTGTAACATAATCATCTGCCCCAAGCTCAAGACCAAGAACCTTGTCAACCTCCTCGGCCCTTGCCGTAAGCATTATTATTGGAGTGTCGTATTTTTCCCTTATTTTGCGGCAGGCGGCATACCCGTCAAGCTTAGGCATCATTATGTCCAACAATATAAGGTCCGGCTCGTTTTCCTCGTTAAGCTTAACGGCTTCCTCTCCGTCATAGGCCGTTATAACCTCGTAGCCTTCTTTTTTAAGATTATATTTTATTATATCAACAATATTTTTCTCATCATCAACAACAAGTACTCTTGCGCTCATTTTAAAAACCTCCGGCTTTTTACTAAGACGCCGCCCCGTTATATACAACCGTAAGGAAAGGCATCTGCCTTGTAACCTTAAGCGTCTGGCCTATTTTAAGATTCTCACTGTCAAGAGAGTTAAGTGTTTTAATCTCCTCTATAGTCATACCCATTTTATTGGCCACAAGCCACAGCGTATCTCCCGAAACAACTGTATATTCTTGTTCCACAGGCGTTGTGTATGTAAGCTTTTTATAAGCTTCCTCAAAAGACAATATTTCAGAAGAGTCAACAAACTGGTTCTGCGTTATAACAGTCTGCTCAAACTCGCACTTTGTAACATCGGCGTTTTCGGGAGCATATTTACCAAGTATACTCTCAAGAAGATTATCGGCTTCATCTTTTGAAGAAACTACCGCCGCTTTTGTTCCGTCAACTATTATAACCCCTGCCTCAACCTCATATCCAACGGCATTCCTAACCTGTGTTATGGCATATTCTGTAGTAACAACCTTAGATGACGATGCGTGAACTGGAACAAGAGCTATTTCATCTTTTAATTTCACGCTTGTTCCAAGCTCCTCCTCAAGAGAGGCCACAACATTGTTAGATATATCCTCTGACGTTATTTTTGATTTGTCGATTATACATACACTGTTTCCTGCCACAGTAACATCATAGGCGTTTTTCCCAAAGCCAACTTGATATACTATTAAAATTAAAACCACAGCCGCAACCACAGCGGCTATTATGGTGTTTCTTTTTTTAAGACG